>CANRBL010000019.1 GCA_947628835.1 uncultured Clostridia bacterium
GCTTGCTTAATGATAATCTGCTACTGGAAGTTATTGGAAATATTACAAAATTGTAATATTTTGTGAAATGACCCTGACTAGAAACAAAACAATAACCCCTCATACCGTTAATACGAGGGATCTTCTATTTATGTAAATTATATATTATTCAAATGTTACTTTTGCGTCTGTAGGGCATATATTTATAAAAGTTCTACCATCATTTACATTTATTTCATTTCCATTTAAGTCTTTATAAATAGTTTTATTTTTTCTACTATTTTTAGTACATTTTATTTTTATTGCTTTTCCATCAGTTATATAATAACCATCATAAGTACCAATATTTTTTAAATCTTGTCTCCCCTTATTTTCGCCATCATTTAGGTCTACATTATTTATAAACTCTACAATTATATTTTTTGTTGTTATTGCCTGTTTAGAGCTCCAATCTGTTTGAGCTTTATTTCGAGCATATCTTTTGTATTCTTTTGTTTGTTCATCATATTCATATCTTACAGTTTGTAAATTAGAATGTGGTATTGTAACTTTATTTGCGGTTGTCCCCTCATTTAACAAATTTTCTTCTGATACATAATTTAGCACACTCGTAGCTGAAGATGTCGTACTATATCCTTTACTTTTAGCAATTTCCATTATTTTTTCTGTGCTTGTTGCTACATTATGTGGTGCACTTTTATCAGACACTCTCCAAAAGCTTGTACTACTTGATGTTATTCCATTTATATTATTTACATTTAGTTTTGATATATCATTTTCTGCTTGTGGACTCCAACCATAATGAACATAAATTGCATCATTTTCTAGTGCATAATCTAAGAAATAATGTCTTGAGCTTCTTACTGGTCCAATTTTATCTACATTTACTCCTTTAAATAATGCCATTAGCCTAGTTTCTCCACCTTCTACTATTATTTCGTATACTAAATATGCTTGATTTAATCCACCTTGAGGCCATGCTTTTGTATGGTTATCTATCATTACTGCTATAGGTCTTTGATTTCCATTATATATATTTATTGTTTTATTGTTTGTTTCTTCTTGTACATTTTCTTCCTGCTCTGTTGGTTCTGTAATGTTAATTGCCGATTCCACATTTTGTTCATTAGATACTTCTTGATTTTCTTTATCTTTATACATCTTGTATGCTAAAACTGAACCACTTATTAATATGATTAATACAATAATTATTATAAATATTTTTATTCCATTATTTTTCATACTTAATCCCATTCCTTTATTTATCTATATATTTCTAATTGATTCAATATATTTTCTTCTTTTGGTCTCATTATTACCTTGTCCTTTTCTTCTATATGGTCATATCCCATTAAGTGATAAAATCCATGTACTATCATATATGCTAATTCTCTTTCAAAACTATGACCATACTCTTTTGCCTGATTTTCTACTCTTTCTATTGATATTACAATATCTCCTAAAACATCTTCACATACAAAGTCATTATTTTTTATTTTTTCCTGTAATTCATCTTTTTCAAACATTGGAAAAGATAATACATCTGTTTCTTTATCTATATTTCTATATTTTTTATTTATCTTTCTTATATTTTCAGGATTTGTTAAAGTAATACTTATATACAATTTTGTATTTTGCAATTTTTCTTCTTCAAAACATCTTTTCACAACTTTTTCTATTGTTTTTATATATTCTTTATTTTCTTCAATATCTAAATATTCTAATTGATACATTTTTTATCTTTTCCTTTCTGTTTATGCTAAAAATATAGTTACTGAATTATAACGAAATAATTCATACATAAAATATTAATTCTTATAAATATAGAGCATGCCTCTTTGCTTAAGAATGCACATGCTCCACATTTTTATACTTTTATTTTATTTTTTATTATATTACTTTTTGAAGTATATTTTCCTTTTGATGTGCATATATTACTTAATTGTCTCATTTCTCCATAATCAACTAATTTTCTTTTATAATATTTTATAAGCCTTGTATAGTCTATTGTTTCATTTTCGATAGCTTTAATATCATTTTTTATAAATAATATTTCCTTTCTTTTCATAAATTCAACAAAATCAGTTTCTTTCAAGTTCTCTATCGCTTTGTATTTGTTTATAAATTGTTTAAATTGTTCTCTTTCTTTTGGATTATCCCAATATACCTTTGAATGTAATAACTTTATATTGTAATCTTCTATTAAATTAATTAATAAATTATATGCACGTTCTCTTTTATCTGCCATTTTAGTATCTTGTATTAAACATCTTACATCTTTTAGTAGCTTTTTATAGCATTGTTCTGCAACAATTAATGGTACACTATGTGTAAATAATTTTCTACTTATACTTATTGTTATCATATTTTTTTCTATATTATCTCTTGTGTCTAATTTTCCAACTGTAAAAGTCTGATATTTTTGATATTCATCTGCAATTTCTTTCATTTCTTGACTTTCCATTTTTAATGATAATATATTATCTATATAATCTTCTATTGTAGCAAATATTTTTGCATATATATATTCTTTTGATGAATCATATATATTTGTACTATCTGCTAATTTTATAGAATAATTTTTAAGTATTCCTTTATATAAAGTATCCATCTTTTCTATATAAAATTTTATATATTTATCCATAATCTTTTCTTTATTTGAAAATTTTATATTTTGATAATCTAGTTCTAATAAATATTTTTGTTTTCTATATTTGTATTCAATATGTTCACTTTCTTTTAATTGTACTACTCCATAATATTGTGATAGTGCTTGCCTTTCATAGTCTGTAGCTGTATTGTTTCTTACTTTTTTATATATAGAATCTAATACATATTTGTCTAAAGCTTCTAAATATGCTGAATATGCTTTATCATACCTCTTTTCTAATTCATCCTTTTCATCACTTTCCGCTTCTGGTGATATATAACTTTCAAAAGCTTTTATAAGCGCATTTCTTTTTACTTTTATTAGCATTCCATTAATACTAATTCTTGTAGGTACTAAAATTTTTGATATAGTATTTGTTATTTTGTTAAAAAATGTTTTATCAGTTCTTACAACTCTTAAACTTCTCTCTTCCATTTACATCTTCCTTTCAAAATACTATTTTTTCATTAGCTCCTATATTTTCAATAACTTCATATGTAACATATACTTCTACATAGCCGTCTTTTTCATATTTATTTATTGTTTCTCCGAAGTATTTTATCTTTATTTTCAATTTCACTATCTAATTTTTCTCTTAATTCTTGTATTCCTTTTTCAGTTGCTTCTTCTATAGTATAGCTTCTGTCTACTTTTTCTTTTTCTTTATTATTAACTTTTATTAAAGAAATTGGCAAATAAAAATTTGAAAATATTTTAAACTTTTTTTCTTCCTCTATTGTATCATAAAAATTAAATTTTGAAAGCCTTTTATACAAATTTATTTGAAAATTATTTAATTTTAATTTGTATTTAGTTTCTTCATTACCTGTTTGATAAAATTCTTCTTGATAATAATACATTTTTTTTGTTTCTGTGTACCACACCTTTGCTTCAACTTCACCTATACTATGTTCATATCGTATTCCTGTATATTTTCCTTCCATCCAGCCTGCAATAAGTGTATCTCCTTCTTTTACTGTATCTCCAACTTTAACAAGTGCTGTTCCATTTTGTGCTGTAATTTTTGTAATCGTTCCTGCTTTTTTTGCAACTATACTACAATATTCATTTTCATCAATTATTTCTGGCGCTTCATCTGCTTTTACTATCCTTACTATCACATTAGTTCCCTTAAGTTCTATTCCCATCCATGCTATATCATTTCTTTTTAATCTAGTACTATTTATAATTTTTTTTGCATCTATTCTATCTTTTAATATTCCTATCTTTAACCCTTCTTCATTTAAATCTTGCATAATATTTTCTACTTCTAAACCGTTTTCTTCTATTACTTCTATATTCCATACATATTTTGAACTAAACATAATTACTACTACAACAATTACTAAAAATATTCCAAATATCTTTCTTTTTTTATATCTACTTAATACAAATGGCATTCCTTTCTTTTCTTCTATTTTTACTTTACATTTTGTTTTTCTTGATATTTCTGATAATTTTTTGAAATCATTTATACCAATATTTAAGTATAATTTTACATTTTTATCTCTTTTTAAGTTCCATATTAATATTCTATTATTTGTACATATGTTTATAAATCTTTCTATGTAATACCCTTCAACTGAAACTCTTACATATCCTAAAATAAAATTTATTAATATTTTTATTAACATTTAATTACATTCCTTTCGTGAATTTGTTAATCATCTATTGTTCTTTCTATATCTACCCTTTCTATTTTTCCTAATATACGTATGTCATCTCCTGTCATTTTTTCTAATTTTAAATCAAATCCATTTATTCCTATTATTCCTATATGAGTATTTATTCTTACATAATATTCTTCGTATTCTAATATTCCTTTATAGTTTTCTATTACTAAATTATCAAAACCACTTATTACTATTTTGGGTTCATTTGAATAAACTTCTTTAGGCATTTCTAATAAATCATCAATTTTTCTAAAATTTTTCTTTTTCAAAATTCTTCCCCCTTGCTTGATGTTATTCAAATTTATCTAAATTTCTAAATTCATACCCTTTATTTTTTATTTCTTTTATAATGTAATCTAAAATATTTGTATTTGTTTTCGAATTTCCATGTAGTAACATTATTTCTCCATTATGCACATTTTCTATTATTTTTTTCTTTGCTTCTTCTTCACTTGGTTGCTTTTTTTCATCCCAGTCACAATAAGCAAAACTCCACATTACAGTTTTATATCCTAATGAGTTTGTTATGCTTAATGTCCTTTCACTATATTCTCCCATTGGTGGTCTTATATATTTCATCTCATAATTAAATTTTTCATATATTGATTGATGTAATTTTTGTATTTCACTTTCTACTTGTTCATCTGTTAAGTCTGGCATACTTTTATGGTTAACAGTATGTATCTTTAATTTCTTAAGTCCAGTATTATATTTTACATAATACTATGAAAAAGACAAAAAAATAACTATTGGATTATATATTTCCTTTAGTTATTTTCTATTTATTAATCTTTATTTATGATATGTATAGGATATTTTCCCTCCTAATGCTTCTACTCTAACATTTAATATATAAATTTCATATACCTTTTTTTATTTTTTTTGCTATAATATTATAAATATGCCAATGTTTCATTTTTCCTAATGCTGTTTTTCCATCTTCGTTTATTTCTTTAAACAATATTATATCAAAAACATCATTAAATAAATTAATTACTTGCTCTTTTGATAAAAAAAACATTTCCTTTTTAGTTTTTGCCCATGAATCATTTAAACCTAAAAAATTTCCAATAAAGTAACCGCTCTTCCAAAATACTATTTGTTATCTTTATCCATAATTCTTTGAAATAGTTCTTATCACAAAATGGTAGACTAAAGTTAGCAACTATTAAATTATTTTTATCTAATTCAATTTTCTCAAAACTTTGTTTTTCAAATTTAAACATAGTTTTTTCTTTTGTATTTAACTTATTAGATATAATTTCTTTAGTATCTTCTTTATCTATTGCCAAAACTTTCCAACCATTTTTTAATAAATATATAGTATCTCTACCCGCTCCACAACCTAAATCTATAGCATTTCCAGATTTAATATTCATTTCTAAAAATTCTTTAACAATTGAATGTGGTAAAGCATTTTCTGTATTTTCGTAATATTTTTTTATATCTTTCATCTATATAATTCCTCTTAAATTCAAAAATGCTAGGCAATTTCTAAACCTCCTAATCTTGCATATTTAAAGAAAAATGAGGCTCCATTTTTAGCTATATCCATAAATTTTTTCTTTTCTTCCTCAGAATATTTTCCATCTTCCATAACTACTTCATAACTTGGAAGTTCAATTACATATGTATCGAATCCATACTCTCGAGGTCTTTCAAATGTAACTCGAAGATATTCTTTTCCATTTTCTTTTTTCCCTATATTAGAAAATACACCTAATGTTCCATCAGGATATTTTGCAAATTCAAAAGTCATTATACTTCACACTCCTTTTGATTAATTATATATATTACTTCCCTATGAATATATTTTATATTATTTTCTTGTTACCTTTATCATTTTATACCACTCTTTATTTGTATATTAACCAATTGTATTATAATTAGTTAAATTTAAGCAATACTTAATTGATAATTTCATTTAATTTTTCTTCTAAATCATCTAGTTCAGTAGTTAAAAAATTCCATACCATATTTAAATTAACTCCATCATAATCATGTACTATTCTATTTCTTAACGCTTTAATTCCTCTCCATTCTATATTTGAATATTTTTCTTGCAGTTCCTCACTTACCTTTCCAGCCAGTTCTCCTATTTGACTTAAATTAAAAACACTAGCATTTATTGTCTTTCTATCATTACTAAATTTTTCATAAGAATATCCGTTTATAAATATTTTTATTTCATCAATATATCTTAAAATTTTTGTTATAATCATTTTATCTTTGCTTTTCATAAACAATTATACCTGTCCTTTCTATTTCTTTTTCTATTTTAGAATTCTTATCTATCTCTGTTTTCTCAATGACATCTACATCTTTATTAAATTTTTCTTTAATCATATCTATAATAGCAAAATATTTAAGTCCTTTAACTTTTCCATTACTATCAATTATTATGTCTATATCACTCTGTTCAGTAGGTTTATTCTTTGCATAAGAGCCAAACAATATAACTTTTTCTACTTCAGTATACATTAAAACTTCATTTAACATTTTCTTTATATCTTCTAATGTATAAATTTTTGTAGTCATAGTCTATCTCTCCTTTTGATTAATATATATTACTTCCCTATGAATATATTTTATATTATTTTCTGTAAAAAATCCACATTTTTACTTAAATATTTCATCTAATTTTTCTAAAAATATTAGGATTATACTTTTCTTTCAAATATTCTTGATATTTTCTTTCATTTTCATTTAATAATTTCATATATTCTAATTTTTTTTCTGAATTACACCAATATTTTAAATATATTATTGCTAATATATCTTTAGTTTTATTTTTTAAATTCATTTCATCTATTTTTTTTGAGTGGTCTAAATTAGGTATATAATTTACTGATTTATTTTTTTCTAAAAAATCTTTAAATTTTTGTGGTATTTTATCAATATATTCTTTATCCATATGCTTTAATATATCAAGCGTTTCAGATATTCCTTCGCTTAACTCTTGACTTACCATACTATCTCCTTTATTTATCAGCTTGTGTTCCTTTTTCTTCTTCTTTTTGTTCTATTTTATCCGCTATTTCTTTAACAATTTTACTTAAATCTTCTACTTTTCTATCAGAAATTGTAGATTCAATTTCTGAAATACTATGAGTTTGTTCATTTGGTAATTTTGAATCTACTATAGATTTATTACCTATTTTTTCTTCAATTTTTCCTGTTTTAAAATTCATATATGCAATATTTAATTCATCATTACTTTTGTAAACTCCCTCTATCTCTTCACAAATAAAATTACCATCAACAAGCTTACCATTACATTTAATATTCATTCTAGAGTCTACAGTATTAAAACATTCTTCCATAAATATATCAATTTTATTCATTAACTCTTTATTTTGTTGAATATCCTTTTCTTTTAATACATCTTCTAATTTTGCTCCCACTATTCCTGATATATAATTACCTTTATCATTAGTTGTAATTGTAATTGTTGTTAACTTATCAAAAACACTAGCATTACTGTTCCATCTATTAGCATTTTCTATAAGTTCACGTATTCTGTTTTCACTTTTGAATTTTAGTGTTTCTATATATTCTAAATCCACCTCTATAAGATCTTCCATATCCATACATTTCCTAAAATATTCTAAATTACGTTTTAACACTTTAAATTCATCAATGATATTCAACTTTTTCTTACCTTCATCATCTGTTATAATATTTACATCTAAATCTTCCATATTTCCTCCTTAATTTTTAAAAATAATATTATAAATACATTAACATAATATGTTGATACTGTCAATAATTATATAAAATTATATTTTTACATTTCCTATATATTGTGTTGCTATTCTATTTTCTGGTTTTTTATCGAATAAATATAACACTACTAAAAATAACCACTCTAATGGTTTCATTAAAATATATGTAATATCAGCTTGCCATGCTGTTTTTATATGCTTTGCTAATGGAAAACCATATTTATCATATATATGTCTTATAAAATGATGAAATCTAGGAGTTTTTTCTTGTATTAAATCCTCAAAAGCATTTGCAATACACAATTGCCTATTTACTATTATTTTTTCTCCTCTTCGTATTCCTATTCTTGTAGGTTTTACCAATTGTTTGTGGCCTCTTAAAGAAACAGTACATAAATAATGTGCATCATATGTTACTGATGGTGGTGATATTTTTGTAGATAAGTTCCAATCACTAGTTTCTAAAAAAGCTTTTATTGCTTCATCTGGTCGTTGCCCAAATAAAACTAATATACATATTAACATTATTGTAAGTGGTATAGAACAAATAATAGCAATTATTGGCCATGTATCAATATCACATAACAGTTTACTACATAAGTTTAATAATTTATTATTATATTCTCTAGGTTTCAAATTTTTTTCTTTATATTTATTTATTATTTCTATTTCTGCTCTTATACTACATAATATATAATTTATTGGAAATATAAATAAATATGGTAAGCCATTCATTGCATTATACATTATATTTTTATTACATATTTGTATAAAAAATATTATAATATAAATTGAACATATTAATATTCCTGACATTGCACATACTACTAATAATGGTGGTAAATCTAATTTTTTTATTCTTATTAAACTGTATGATATAATTCCTACTATACAAATTGTAATAACAGTTGGCATACTCCATGAAGCTATTGGACTATGCACAGTTATTTCCAAACCTCCTAATCTAAGTGCTTCTGTATAGTCTTTAAATCCACTAACATAATATAATATTATTGTTAGTACTATTCCTAATGAAAATGTTAATATATCTATTAAATTTTCTTTTATTTTTTTCTTTTTGAATAAATTTATTATATTTAATAAAGTTAAAATAAATGGCATAATTAGGCATATAAACATAATTATTAAAAAAATTATTTGCTCCATACATCTTATCCTCTCTATTACAAATATTATATAAAATAACTATATTAACTTATTAATCTGCAATATATTCTATTGATTTTACTAATCCTTCTATATTGTCTATATCAGTTATTTTTTTATCTAATGTTATATCACACATTTCATAAAGCACATATCCATAATTATCTTTTATATGATATGACATTCCTAAAAATGTTTCAGTTTGATTATTTACCTTTAAAATTAAAGGATATATAAATTTTTCATAACTACAACCTACAATAATATATCCATTTCCACTGCTATTAGTACTTGAATATAAAATTGACATTCCATCAATTCTATATGTGTCTTTTAAAAATCGTGATATTTCTAATTTTGCTTTTTCCTTACTGTATATATCAATTTGAATTGCTTTTATTCCTTTTTTATTATTAATTTCATCTATTGTTTCTCCCGAAACATAAATTAAGTCTCCTACTTGTAAATCTGATATTTTTATATTTTCTGTTGTTTCATAATTTGATATTAATGTATTATCATCTACAATAGCTATATAATTTGAATAATCTTTACTTAATCCAATTTCAATTCTATTATCTGTTATATTTTTTATAATTCCATTTGTTGTTATATTAACTAGGTTACTTAATTGTTCATTTGAATTTGAAACTTGTGCTAAATTATAGTAGATACAATTAGTGTTAACTATTTTACTTACAATTAAAATACTTACTTCATAATCATTATATGATGTACCAAATTCATATTTTATATTTCCAATATTTTCTATTATACTATTTATTTGATACTTTGAAACTGTAATAATTACATTTTTATTTTCAAAGTCAACATTCGGAATTACCTCATCTGTTACAAAATTTAATTTTTCTAAAATGGATTTATAATCGCTTTCTTCATATTTGATTATTTTTTGAAATATCCCTACTCTTTTTTGTTCAAAATTTTCAAGTATCGATATATCATTAATTTTTATTTTTGATGTATAATTTTGATTTTTTTCAAAATCATATTTAGTCATATTTTTAGTTACTTTATCCATATACTTTTTTAAATCACTTGTATCTTTTAATGAAGTTTGTATAACTTGTCCACTTTCTGACATCATTTTTATAATTCCAACTTCTTGTTCGTTTAATGTAAATATGTAATTTTTGCTTCTAGTATTATAATCAAATTCTATAAAACTACTCCTATTTTTTATTGTATCTATTTCTTCAGATGAAAGTACTTTTCCGTCTTGAGTATTATTTATTCTGTTATATAATTCTGAATAAATTTTTGCAAATTGACTTGCCTCTGAATCTATAATTATATATTCATTTTCATAATTTTTATATATAATTCTATCTGGTATTGGCAATTCTACATTTGCTCTTACTTGACCTATATTTTGACTTTCCATTTGCTCTTCTTCTTTTTCTATTGCATATATTACAAATAAGATTACTCCTATTATTAATAATAAAAATATGCATATTCCGCTTATAAACAATTTTCTTTTTTTTAATATTTTTCCTATTAACATTAATAATAAACTAATTATTACTATCGCTATTGATATATATATTAATACCATTTTAAATTTCTCCTTTAAATTATTTCTTTTTCTTATTATATAAAAACTCAGAAATTCCATAATTTGAATCTCTGAGCTATACTTTTTTCATTTTTCTTTAATTATATACTTTATATTATAATTTAAATTAAGCTAAATTTCAATAACTAATTGATATTTTTTATATTATTTATCTTTTTAAAATAAAATTTTATATTTATATTTTTTTCTTTATCAAACTCTATTTTTTTTATTAATTTTTCTAATGCCAATTTATTTAAATTTTGCACATCAAGAAATTGTTCTGCTATATTTTTATAGTTTTCTTTAGAATCATGATTATATATTTGTTTTATTTTAATTTTATTTATTTCATTTAATATTTTTTGTTTTTGTTTTTTCATTTTTTCATAAATGTTTTTAAAGTCCTCTATTTGTATAATTTTATTTATTTTATCCTGATAAATTTCTTGTATATTTTCATCTACTTTTTTTAGCTCGGTTTTTAATTCTTCTAATCTATTTTTTAATATATATTTTTTTGTATTAGCTTTTTGTTTTGCATTTTCGTAAATTTTTTTTATTTCATTTTCAGAAAAAATTACTTTTTTCAATTCAGCTTGTATTTTTTGCTCTACTGTACTTTGTAATATATTTGCTGAAATTTGCTTACATTCACATAAACCAGAATAGCTATTTCTTTTTGAGCATATAAAATATGTAGCTTTCCATATATCACCATTTTTTCTTTTTTCTTCTCTACACCTTATTGTTGCTTTATTTTTACATTCCCCACAATATACTAATCCTTTTAATATGTGGTCATATTTTCTATTTCTTACCTTTGTATATGAATTTAATTTTTCTTGAGCTTTATTCCATATTTCAATATCTACAATTGGCTCATGCATATTTTCTAAAACAATATGTTCTTCTTTTTTTGTACATCTTACTTTTGCTATCTTGTGACTTACTTTTTGAAATTTTCTTCCTACAACATTTCCTAAATATACTTCGTTTCTTAAAATTTTTCCTATTTGTGCTCTAAGCCATACATATTTTCCATTAGGATTATTACTTTTTCTTTTCATATATGTTGGTATTTTTAAATATATTGCTGGAGGTAATACTTCTCTTTTATTTAATTCATCTGCAATTTTTATAGTAGACATTCCTTTATTTACATACATATCAAATATTTCTTTTACTATTTGAGAACTATAATTGTCTGGTATTAAATGATTTTTTATTTCTGTATCTTTTTTATATCCATATGGTGGTATTCCTGCTTGATATTCTCCTTTTTCTATTTTTCTTTGCTTTACACTTTTTATTTTATTGGAAATATCTTGTGCATAATAATCATTAAAACTTAGTTTAAATGTTAAAAACTGCAATCCATCTGGCTTTAGTGTATCTACATTATCTCCTATTGCTATATACCTTATGTTATTGGCTGGTAAAAATCTTTCTAAATAATATCCTGTGTCTATATGATCTCTTCCAAATCTAGATAAATCTTTTGTTATAATACAATCAATTTTTTCTTCTTCTATATCTTTTAACATTTTTTGAAATCCAGGCCTATTAAAATTTGTACCTGTGTAACCATCATCAACATATTCCCCTGCTTCAATTAAACCTTTATGACTCGATATGTAATTGTCTATTATATCTCTTTGATTTTCTACACTTTCACTTTCTCTGTCATCTCCATCTTCTCTTGATAACCTTATGTATTTTGCAACTCTCATATTTTTATCAATATTCACTTTGACCATAGTTTCAAAAACCTCTCTTAAATTGTAATTTTTATTTTTCGTTTGAAGTTATTTCTTTTATATACTCTTCTTCTATTAATTCTGATAATATTTTTTTTAAATCTTCTTGTCCATATTCAACATTTATTTGAGGTTGTTTTTCTTCTTTCATCTCTTATACTCCTTTTTTTCTTTTTCTAATTTTATGAGATGAAAATAAAATTATTACTATGATATTTTTTTATTAACAATAAAATTTAATATCAGTTACTCCATAAAAACTTTTCCATTCAGATACAATATAGAAAAAATTTATACTATGGACATTAAGTATTTAGGTGTATGATTTCCTACTATATGTCCCTCATCAATCATTCTTTTTACTAATTCTGGCTGAGTATTTACATAATGTGCTGTTATAAAGAATGTGGCTGTTACATCATTTTGCTTTAGAGTATCTAATATTTTACTTGTATATCCTGCTTCATATCCTTCATCAAATGTTAAATATAAATATTTTTTTTCTTTATTTCCTAAACATATTCCATTATTTTCTTCTAAGATTCTTTTATTTTCACTTCCTAATTCTGGCTGTTCATTGTTATCATTTCTTTTTATTCCCCATCCTATTTTTTTATTACTTAAATTACTACTAGTTTGAACTGCATATTCTTTTTCAATATTCATATTTATTATACTTAATGAAAAAATCGAAAAAACTAAAATAGCAATTATCGTAAATTTGACTTTATTCATTTATTTTACCTCCACATAATCGATATTTCTTAATTATTATATTAATTTATATTAATTGCTTCTTATAAATATGTTAATTTTTCTATCTCTACTTTTTATTATTTATTTTTTAATCTTTTTTCTATTATTTTATATTTTAATATTAATAATATTACTTACGAATATTAGCTCATATTATTTGTGTTAGCTGGTTTACAAAAAATCTTTTTTGCATATTGACAACACGTTATTTTTAGTTTAATATTGTAATGTTGACTGGAAAAAACAGGAAATATGTCATATTTTTATATGAATTTTTGGGGGTAAATATCTATGCTTAATTTTGTTATATGTGAGGATAGTAAAAATGTATTAAATAAATTATCTACTATGCTAGAAACTATTTTTGTTTCTCATGACTATCAAGCTCAGGTTACATTTAAAGCTACTACTGCTAATGAGGTTCTTAGTTATGCTAAAAATCATAAAATTGATGTTCTTCTTATAGATATTAAACTTAATGATGACTTTTCTGGTTTAGAGTTAGCTCAAGAAATTAGAAAACTAGATAGAGATTGTTATTTTATTTTTGTAACTGGTCATTCAGAATATGTTCAAGTTGCTTATAAATTTAAAACTTTTGATTTTTTATCAAAACCTATTACTTTAGAAAGATTAGAAGAAACTGTTGATAGATTATTTGATGATATTATAAGATTACCTAAAAAATACTTAAGAATAGATAATAAAAATACTATTATTGATCAAGATGAAATTCAATATATAAAAAGAGATGGTATGAAATTAGTTTTCCATACTAATTCTAGAAATTATGAAACTTATAGCTCTTTTAATAAGATTCAACTAGATTTACCAGATAACTTCGTTCGTTGCCATAAGTCTTATATTGCGAATATTAATAAAATTGAAAATATTGAACCAGTTTCTAATACGATATTTTTTGAAAATAAATCGTGTTGTTTTATTGGTCCAAAATATAAATCTAATTTAATGGAGGTCATTAATAATTATGGAAATTTTAAATAATCTTTGGATTGCTCTTACTACAGAAAATGAAACTTTAATAAATCTTATTAGTATACCATTATTCTTTGTTGAAAACTATTTAATATTGCAACTTTTTATTGTTATCCTTCATATCAACTCTAGCAAAAAGCAACAATATTTTTATGTTGTTATAATGTCAATTGTTGGAATGATAAGTCAGTTTTTACTTCCTAGTCCATTTAATGCTCTTTTTAACTATATAATAATGTTTTTATTTATTACTATATATTTTAAATTGCATATTATATTATCAACAATTGCTACTATTATTCCTACTTTAGCATTTGCTTTAATTGGTACTTTAATATTAAAACCTTTTTTAACTATTTTTAACATTACATATGAAATGCTTGAAATTATACCATTATATAAATATACCTATTTTACATTAAATTACATTATCATATATTTTATTATTTTATTATGTAAAAATAATAATTTTAAATTTTATAAATTGAAAAACTTTTCTTTAAGTAATAAATCTATAATATTTATTAATATAACTGTGACACTTTTTATATTGTGTATCAATCTTTTAATCTCTGCCTACTATACCGATATATTACCTATTCAAATTACATATTGTAACTTTATTGCTTTGATTGTTTATTTAGGTATTAATATATATAGTCTTACAAGAGCCATTAAACTATCCGAAACTACTATAGAACTCGAAAATGCTGAAGCCTACAATAGAACTTTAACTATTTTACATGACAATGTCAGATGCTTTAGACATGACTTTAATAATATTGTTACAACAATTGGTGGATATATAAAAACTGACGATATTGAAGGATTAAAAAAATATTATAATGAGTTAGAAAAAGATTGTAAAAATGTGAATAATATTGCTTCTTTAAATCCTAATTTAATTAATAATCCTGGTATATACAACTTATTAACAGCCAAATATAATAAAGCAAATTCAAAATCGGTTGAAATAAATCTTGAAGTAACATTAGATTTACAAACTATTAATATGAAAATTTATGATTTTTCTAAAATTTTAGGAATACTTTTAGACAATGCAATTGAAGCTTCATCAGAATGCGAAGAAAAAATAGTTAATATAAAATTTAGACATAATGAAAAAAATAGAGAACAAATTTTAATTATTGAAAATACATATGCTGATAAAAATATAGATACTAATTTTATTTTTAGTAAAGGCATATCTAGTAAAGATAATCATTCTGGACTAGGTTTATGGGAAGTAAATAAAACTATATCAAAAAATAACAATATAGTTCTACATACAAATAATAATGATAAATACTTTACTCAAGAATTAATTATTCGTTATTAATATTAAAAAGTTCTTTTATTAAGAACTTTTTTTGTATTTGATTAAATTTTATAATTTTTCAGAGTACAACAATGTACTTTTTTCTTATGAATTTCGCATTTAGCATACTTATATGCTTTCTAATGTTCTTCGATTTTCGAACAACATTATTATTTTACTATGAATTTTTGTATTAATAACATTTATTATATATATACCCGTTTTATATTTATAAAATCAATAATTTACCATTTCATAAAAATATTTTTTATTTTTATAAAACATTTATAAAATAAAATTTTTGACAACCCCTATAATCAATATTGAATTATACTAAATAATAGTATATAATAACATCAACCTTTCACTAGGTTACTCTAACCATAGAGGGAAAGGAGGACAGATTATGACAGGCTACAATTTAGTATGGTTGCTTTTGCAAGAAATTGAAAAATTGAAAGCAGAATTGCAAACATATAAAAACAAAGAAAATAAAAACTAATATATTAGTTCAGAGGGTCTCTTCACATTAACCCTCTGTTTTTATTTCACTTTGTGTTAAAAAACTCAAAAGTTTCATTTATTTTCCTACTATATAAAAAAGAATATGTGCTCTTCACTACACATATCCAACAGAAATATGATTGGCTACAATCATCAAATTGTAATTATTATTATAACAAAAAAAATCTTTTTTGTCAATACTGTTATTTTATTCAAAAATATCTTTTTATATACATATTCAATGTATAATTTATGTAAAAATTTTATGTTTCATATTGACAACTAACAAATTTTAGTTTAATATTGTAATGTTAATTGGAAAAAACAGGAAATATGTCATTATTTGTAAATTGATTATTTCACTAAAAGGGGAGAATTTAATTATGCTTAATTTTGTTATTTGTGAAGATAGTTTAAACTTATTAAACAAATTATCTAAAATGTTAGAATCTATTTTTATATTAAATAATTATCAAGCTCAAATTAGTTTAAAAGCAACTTCTGCTGATGAAGTGCTTAATTATATAAAAAATAATAAAACTGATGTTTTACTTATAGATATAAAACTTAATAATCATATTTCTGGATTAGAATTAGCTGAAAAGGTAAGAAATATTGATAGAGACTGTTATTTTATTTTCGTAACTGGTCATTTAGAATATGTACAAATGGCTTATCAATTTAAAACTTTTGATTATATTTCAAAGCCTATAACATCGGAACGATTGGAAGAAACAATACATAGGTTATTTGATGATATTATTCATTTACCTAAAAAATACTTAAGAATAGATAATAAAAATACTATTATAGATCAAGATGAAATTCAATATATAAAAAGAGATGGTATGAAATTAGTCTTCCATACTAATTCTAGAAATTATGAAGCTTATAGCTCCTTTAATAAGCTTCAACTAGATTTACCAGATAACTTCGTTCGTTGCCATAAGTCTTATATTGCAAATATTAATAAAATTGAAAATATTGAACCAGTTTCTAATACGATATTTTTTCAAAATAAATCGTATTGTTTTATTGGTCCAAAATATAAATCTAATTTAATGGAGGTCATTAATAATTATGGAAATTTTAAATAATCTTTGGATTGCTCTTACTACAGAAAATGAAACTTTAATAAATCTTATTAGTATACCATTATTCTTTGTTGAAAACTATTTAATATTGCAACTTTTTATTGTTATCCTTCATATCAACTCTAGCAAAAAGCAACAATATTTTTATGTTGTTATAATGTCAATTGTTGGAATGATAAGTCAGTTTTTACTTCCTAGTCCATTTAATGCTCTTTTTAACTATATAATAATGTTTTTATTTATTACTATATATTTTAAATTGCATATTATATTATCAACAATTGCTACTATTATTCCTACTTTAGCATTTGCTTTAATTGGTACTTTAATATTAAAACCTTTTTTAACTATTTTTAACATTACATATGAAATGCTTGAAATTATACCATTATATAAATATACCTATTTTACATTAAATTACATTATCATATATTTTATTATTTTATTATGTAAAAATAATAATTTTAAATTTTATAAATTGAAAAACTTTTCTTTAAGTAATAAATCTATAATATTTATTAATATAACTGTGACACTTTTTATATTGTGTATCAATCTTTTAATCTCTGCCTACTATACCGATATATTACCTATTCAAATTACATATTGTAACTTTATTGCTTTGATTGTTTATTTAGGTATTAATATATATAGTCTTACAAGAGCCATTAAACTATCCGAAACTACTATAGAACTCGAAAATGCTGAAGCCTACAATAGAACTTTAACTATTTTACATGACAATGTCAGATGCTTTAGACATGACTTTAATAATATTGTTACAACAATTGGTGGATATATAAAAACTGACGATATTGAAGGATTAAAAAAATATTATAATGAGTTAGAAAAAGATTGTAAAAATGTAAATAATATTGCATCTTTGAATCCTAATTTAATCAATAATCCAGGTATATATAACTTATTAACAGCAAAATATAATAAGGCAAATTCAAAATCAGTTGAAATAAATCTTGAAATAACATTAGATTTACAAACTATTAATATGAAAATTTATGATTTTTCTAAGATTTTAGGAATACTTTTAGACAATGCAATTGAAGCTTCATCAGAATGCGAGGAAAAAATAGTTAATATAAAATTTAGACATAATGAAAAAGATAGAGAACAAATTTTAATTATTGAAAATACATACATTGATAAAAATATAGATACTAATTTAATATTTCATAAAGGTATATCTAGTAAAAATAATCATTCTGGACTCGGTTTATGGGAAATAAATAAAATTATATCAAAAAATAACAATATAGTTTTACATACAAATAATAATGATAAATATTTCACTCAAGAATTAATTATTCACTATTAATATAGAACAAAAGCAGACAATATTAACATCTTCATTATTTAGAACATTTTAGAGTCCGCATCTCTGTTCGTCCGCGAAAAATTGCATAGCAATTTTTCTGTGGTATACTTTATATTATATGAAATTCGGAGAACTTTCCTATAATATAAAAAGTTCTTTTTCAAGAACTTTTTAATATTAATTTGAATTTTATAATTTTTATAAAAGTACTTTCTTAATACTTTCATTTTTTAGGAATACATTTATAATTAGTCTTTTTTTATTAAGCTTACTGGCATTTTTGGTTGATGTATAACCCACAACATTAAACATGCAGTATTTGTTCTTTTAGCATATTTTTCAGCTAATTTTGCTAATTTTTTTAACATAAAAAATCCTCCCTTACAATAAAAATAATATGTAACACAAGACATTATAAGTACTTGTATTAAACAACTTCTGGTGAAGTATTATATACTTCATATCCATATTTATTTTTTGTTAATTTATATGCAATTTTCGTTATTGATATAGTTTGAATTAAGTTTCCTATAATTAATATGTTTGATATTTCATTATTATGTATAAACAAAGCAATTATTAAAGCTACAGTAAATGATATATATGACATCAGTTGTTTCTTTTTTCTAACTTCTTTTTGTAAAATTGGAACATCTTCTGTATCAGCTGGTGCATATAATTTAATCATAATAAGTCCAAAAATCAATTCACACCCTATAACTACATATTTAGCAATTTGACCTAAAGCCAAATATTTGCTTAGTATTGCTGTTCCACAGTACATTGCACAAGTCGCTATAATACAACCTAAATGGCTATGTAAATGAAATCCACCTGAAGCCCCTCTATATGGAATTAATACTGCAAATGCTATCAAGCTTAATTTAAATACCCCTAAAATATATGCAATAGCTAACATTATAAATATTTTAGGAATTTCACCAAATATAATTTGTAATCCATAATTAATAACTTCTGCACGTTCTTCATCTACATCTGGCATTTCTTTTTGTATTCTTTTTGTTAATTTTTCACAAATTTTATCTATCATTTTTTTCCTCATTCTTCCTGAGCTCAGACTAATTTTATTATATTTTTTTGGTTTTTAAGTATTTGTTTTATATAAAAGCATTTTATATTTGTGAAAAGTTTTATTTTATTTTTCATAAACTTTTAATGTTGTTTTGTAAAATCTACATAATTTGTTACTTTTATTTAAAAAAGCACACAAATATAGGAGAGAAAAACCTTTAATTTATCTCTCCATAAATATTATTTATTTTTATATATTATCTTTTATTTCACTTAAAATACACCATGTACCAATAGTTTCTGGAAAATCTTTAAAAGTTATTTTTTCCTTTGTTATTGGATGTAATATAGTAAGTTCATATGCCCATAATGCAATTTGTTTATTTTTTCCACGAATACCGTACTTTTGATCTCCAAAAATACTATGACCAAAATTTGCAAATTGAACTCTAATTTGATGGTGTCTTCCTGTATGTAAATTAACTTTTACCAATGATAATTTTTTTAATTCATTATATGTTAATACCTCATAATCTAATATCGCTAATTTGCTATTTTTCTTATCTTTTGATACTACTTTACTTATATTATGCCTTTCATCTTTATATAAATAATCTTCCAAAGTTCCTTTTTGTTTATCTATTTTTCCATATACAACAGCTAAATATTTTTTTTCTAATTTTTTTTCTCTTACTTGCTCACTAAGTCTTGAAGCAGCTTTAGATGTTTTTGCAAATACCATAACACCTCCAACTGGTCTATCTAATCTATGAACTAATGCTAAATACACATTGCCTTGTTTATTATATTTTTGCTTTAAATATTTCTTAATCAAAGTAAGCATATCCATATCTTCTGTTTTATCAGCTTGTGATGGAACATTCGGCTTTTTTTCTACTACTATAATGTGATTATCTTCATAAATAATTTTTATATCCATTATTGCTACTTTTCCCTTCTACAGAAAATAAATTTTCTAACTTCCTTTTCTATACTATAAATACTTTATTTTCAAATTTGGTATATTATTCTTCTTCCCATCTTCCATAAATACCACATGGCAATATTAAATTTGAATTTTCCATAGGTAAGCCAATTTCACCAGAACTTATACTACCATTATATTTATCTGAAATACATAAATTCAATATATTTGCTAATACCGTACTTGATATTCCTGTTGTATATGAGTTAATTAAAAAAAACAATGGTTTATCGGAAAGTACTTTAGTACATAATTTTACTAAATCATATATATTATTTTCAAATTGCCATACTTCTCCATTTGAACCTCTACCGTATGATGGAGGATCCATTATTATTGCATCATATGTATTTCCTCTTCTTATTTCTCTGTTAACAAATTTTACTACATCATCTACTATATATCGTACTGACTGTTTTTCCAAACCAGATTGTATTACATTTTCCTTTGCCCATGAAACCATACCTTTAGAACTATCTACATGACATACACTTGCACCTGCATATAAACATGCTACTGTAGCTCCACCTGTATATGCAAATAAATTTAATACCTTTATTTTTCTTTTTTCCTTTCGAATTTTATCAATCATCCAATCCCAGTTAACAGCTTGCTCTGGAAATAATCCTGTATGTTTAAATCCCATTGTTTTGATATTAAATTTTAAGTTTTTATATTGTACTACCCAACTATTAGGAATTTTATTATTATACTTCCATGAACCTCCTCCTGTTTTGCTTCTATTATATATTGCATCTATATTTTTCCATTTATTTGGAAAACTTTTATCTTTCCATACTATCTGAGGATCTGGCCTAGATAAAATAATATTTCCCCACTTTTCTAATTTTTGTCCATCTGCCATATCTATTATTTTATAATCTTTCCAATTATTTGCTACATTCATTTTCTTTTTTCCTTTCTTAATGTATCTGTTAATATTTTATAATAGTTCTCTTAACACAAATTTTATTATTGTAAAACACGTATACTTAATTTTAGATTATTTTAAATATTTCTACAAATTTGTATATCAGAAAAAAATTCAATCCACTAAATAATAAAAATGAAACAAATGCTACTGTTATTATTTTATGTCTTAAAATTTTTCCTATTGCATTAGTCATAAAATGACGCTTGTCCCTTATTTTGCTGACATTCTCTTCATAATCAACTGAAAAAATTTCATCTCTTGTATATTCCATATATACATACCCCCTAATAATAATTCTAATAAATACAATTATTGCATTTATTATATGTATATGCAGAATATTATCTTATTATTCCATTTTTATTATATTTTGTAAATTATAATACTTATTTTTATTATTAATTTTCAATAACAATTTAAAAATTATATTAAAAAACTATAAACTTTCTATAATTTTTTTTGCTAATTCTTCATTAATTCCCTTTATTTTTGTAATTTCTTCTATACTTGATTTTTTTAAATTCTCAACACTACCAAAATGCTTTAATAATTCTTTTTTCTTTACTTCTCCTATTCCTTTTATATTATCAAGTTCTGATTTTACCATTTCTTTATCTCTTAGTTTTCTATGATATGTAATTGCTGTATCATGAACTGTATCTTGAAACTTTGTTATGAGATTCATTAAATTTTGCGATATTTTAAGTTCATTTCTATTTTCATCCATTAAAGCTCTTGTTTGATGCTTATCATTTTTTACCATTCCAAAAACAGGAATATCTAAGTTATATTTTTTTATTGCATTTTGTGTTGCTCTTATTTGAGTTATTCCACCATCTGCAAAAATTACATCTGGTAAAGTTCCAAAACCTCCTGATGGATTTTCTATGGAATGTTTTAATCTCCTTGTTATAACTTCTTCCATACATTTTGGATCATCTTGCCCATATACAGTTTTTATTTTAAATCTCCTAGACATATTTTTCTTTATTACTCCATCATACATTACACACATTCCTGCTACAATAAATTCTCCTGAAATATTTGATATATCATATGTTTCAATTTTTCTAGGAATTTTATCTAAATTTAAAACTTCTTTTAATTCTAACAAAATTTCACTTTTATCTTTTTCCTTATTTTCTAATGTAACTTTACTATTCATTTCTGCCATTTCCACAAATCTTAACTTTTCACCCTTTTTTGGAGTCTTTATTTCCACTTTTTTATCTATAACTGTGGATAACCATTGCTCAATTGCTTCTTTATCTTCTATTTCTTCTCTTATCATAATTTTATTTGGAATATTAGGATTATCCATATAATATTGCTTTATAAAACCTGATATTATTTCTTTATCTTCCATTTCCTTTAAATCAGAAAAAAAGTAATGTTCTCTTCCTATCATTCTACTACCTCGTACAAAAAATATTTCAATACATACCTCTAACTCTGATTTTGCCATTCCTATTACATCAATATTGTTTTCTGAAATATTTGATACCTTTTGTTTAGCAGACACCCTTTCTATTGCAATTTTTTTATCTCGTAAATATGCTGCTTTTTCAAAATCAAGTTTTTCTGAAGCCTCTTTCATTTGCCTATCTAAATCTTTAGTAATTTTTTCTACTTTACCATCTAATAAATCAATAATTTCATCAATTTGCTTTCTATAATCTTCTTTTGATACATATCCAACACATGGTGCCATACATCTTTTTATATGATAATTTAAACAAGCTCTATTGTTTGATTTAAAATTTCTACATTGTCGTATCATATACTTGTTTTTTATAAAATCTAACATTTCTTTTGCTGCTCCTGGATTTGCATATGGTCCAAAATATTTTGAACCATCATTTGTTATTCTTCGTGTTATAAACACATTAGGATAATCTGATTTTATATCTATTTTTATGTATGGATATGTTTTATCATCTTTTAATAATACATTGAATTTAGGTCTATTTTTCTTTATTAAATTACATTCTAATATTAAAGCTTCCGCTTCATTGTCTACTACTATATATTCAAAGTGATCTATTAATGATACCATCTTTAATATTCTATTTGTTTTATTTGTCTTTCTAAAATATGAGCGTACTCTATTTTTTAATGATACTGCTTTGCCCACATATATTATGTTGTCTTCTTTATCGTGCATTATATATACACCTGGTTTATCTGGCAACTTTTTTAATTCTTCTTCAATATTAAACATATAGTTTCCTTTCATTTTGATTTATAAATTTATTTTACTACACTTATTGAAAAATGGCAAATTAAATTTATTTCGTAAACTTGAAACTTTTTCAATTTTGTTGTAATATAATACAGTAATTGAATAAAGCAACACAATAAAGAAAGGAGTATTTTTATAAGCGCCAGAACAGTTTATCTGTTGACGAGGTCAGAGTTTATCGATATTTCGGCGGATGCTCTGTGGCATGGTTATTGTCATAGATATTAATTAAAAATTAGTAGTGATATTATAACAAAGTTAATATTAATAACTTGATTGCTAAATTCAATTATGTATTAAATTTTTAAAGGAGGACTTACAATGTGTGGAATTGTAGGCTACATAGGTACTAAAAAGGCAAGCACTATATTAATAAATGGGCTTATGAGATTAGAATATAGAGGCTATGACTCAGCAGGTATTTGTACAATTGAAAATGATAATTTAAAAGTTATGAAAGATAAAGGAAGAGTAAAGAATTTATATAATTTAGATGGAATTAATAGTTTGACTGGAACAATTGGTATTGCTCACACAAGATGGGCTACACATGGAAAACCATCAAAAGAAAATTCTCACCCACATTTAGATAATTCAAATAATTTTGCTGTTGTACATAATGGTATTATAGAAAATTATAATGAATTACGCAATTTTTTAATAGAAAAAGGATATAACTTTAAATCTGAAACAGATACAGAGGTTATTCCAAATTTGATACACTATTATTATACAAAAGATACTAATAATAGCAATAATAAAGTATTGCAAGCTGTATCTAATGCATGTAAAGATTTAAAAGGTAGTTTTGCTATAGAAGTAATTTCAAAATATATACCAAACAATATGATTGTTTGTAGAAAAGATAGTCCTTTAGTAATTGGAAAAGGAGATAATGAAAATTACATTTCTTCTGACATCCCTGCTATACTTTCATTTACTAATAAATTTTATCTTTTAAATGATAATGAATTAGTTTTATTATCAACTAATAATGTTACCTTTTATGACTCAGATTTAAATGTTATTAATAAAGAACTTCAAAATATTGAATGGAATGCAACAGCTGCAGAAAAAAATGGATTTGATGATTTTATGTTAAAAGAAATTTATGAACAACCTAATGCAATAAGAGAAACAATAGGTTCAAGATTACCTAAAAACTCATTATGTGATTTTGACGATTTAAGTTTTTCTAAAGACTTTTTATCAAGGTTTAATAAGTTATATATTGTTGCATGTGGTACTGCAATGCATGCTGGTTTAGTAGCACGAAATATATTTGAAAAAATTTGTTGCATTCCTACTGAAGTAGATATAGCTTCAGAATTTAGGTATAAAAATCCTTTAATTGATGATAAAACTTTATGTATATATATATCACAATCTGGTGAAACCGCTGATACTATTGCAGCTTTAAAACTTGCAAAACAAAAAGGTTCAACTACTCTCGCAATTTCGAATGTTATAGGAAGCTCTATTACAAGAGAAGCTGATTATTCAATTTATACTCATGCAGGTCCCGAAATTGCTGTAGCTTCAACAAAAGCTTATACTTCTCAAGTTGTACTTTTAGCAATACTTGCAATTTATTTCGCAGAAAAATTAGAAAAAACAGATAGCGAAACTTTAATTAAATTAAAAAATGATATTTTAGAACTACCTTCTAAAGTTGATGAAACATTAAAATGTGCAGATTATATAAAAGAGTACGCAAAAACAATATATACTGAAAAAGATATTTTCTTTTTAGGTAGAGGTATAGATTATACTACAGCTTTAGAAGCATCTTTAAAATTAAAGGAAATTTCTTATATTCATTCAGAAGCGTATGCTGCTGGTGAATTAAAACATGGTCCTATTGCATTAATTGAAAATGGTATAACAGTTATAGGTATTTTAACTGATGAAAATTTGGTAGAAAAATCTGTTAGTAATATACAGGAAGTAATTACACGTGGAGCAAAAACTTTAATTATTTCAAATCAACATTTGACAACTAATAATTTTGACAAAGTTATTTCCGTTCCTTATACTAATCCTTTACTTTCTCCTATTATTGCTATTGTACCGCTTCAATTATTGTCATACTATATTTCAAAAGAAAAAGGATTAGATGTAGATAAGCCAAGAAATTTAGCTAAATCGGTTACAGTAGAATAAACTTAAAACATTTATTTCTATTATTCTTTTTAATTTTTAGTCTATAACAAAAAAATTAAAATTTGAGGAATATAAAAAGACAAAAATAATATAACTTTTGGTATATATAGGGAAAGAGCCGAATCCTTAATGGAAACGGCTCTCCTTTTTTCAATTAAACAACAATTTTACAGTTCATCTTCCACAATTTTGGCCGCGAGACCAATGTAGCCAGAAGGAGTGAGAGAAAGAAGTGTTGACTTATCTTCATCAGAAATTACATCAAGAGATTTAATAAACTCCTGAATAGACTCCTTAGAAATATTCTTTCCTCTTGTCAGTTCCTTCAACTGATTGTAAGCATCAGGAATACCATACTTACGAAGTACAGTCT
The DNA here is from genome assembly GCA_947628835.1 of uncultured Clostridia bacterium. GTDB lineage: Bacteria > Bacillota > Clostridia > TANB77 > CAG-508 > CAG-269. The sequence goes on from CANRBL010000019.1 coordinate 26,264, forward strand.
GAATCGGCTCTGCTAAAACTTCCCACTTGCTGTCCAAATCAGAAGAAATCTTGTCTGTATTGACTGCAACCTTATTCAAGCCACCGATAGTCTGCTCAATAGCCTGAATAGAATAGCCAAATGCAAGTCCAATGTTTCTCTGTAAAGAAGAATCGGAAAGATCTCTCTGCATACGAGAGCGAGGAAGCTCATCAGAAAGTACAGAACAAATGCCATTGCCCATTTTGATATTAGCTTCGCTATTCTCAAAGCGAATAGGATTGACTTTATGAGGCATAGTACTGCTACCAACCTCAGTTTTGACTGCAATCTGTTTAAAATACTCCATACTGATATACAGCCACATGTCCAAGTTAAAGTCTCTAAGGACATTGTTGAAGTGGCGAATACCATCAAGAATATGGCAGACATAGTCGTGGCTTTCAATCTGGGTTGTAACAGGATTAAACTCCAGTCCCAGATATTCCTCAATGAAACACTTAGCCAGTACAGGCCAATTTTCATTCGGAAATGCAACAGAAATTGCTGCATAATTGCCAGTCGCACCGTTGAATTTTGCACAAGCCTTAATGGATTTGATATTTTCCAGAGACTTTTTCAAACGATACGAATAAACAGTCATTTCCTTACCAATAGTTGTAGGAGTTGCAGGCTGTCCGTGCGTGTGTGCGAGCATAGCTGTATTAGCGTGATTGATTGCAATTTCAGAAATCTTATCAATCAATTGCTCAGCAGCAGGAATCCATACTTCCGAAATAGCGGTAGAAATCATGTTTGCATAAGATGGATTAGTAATGTCCTCAGAAGTGCAACCAATATGCACAAAGCTGACAAGACTATCCATTGCTATCTCCTTGAGTTTTTCAGCTACAAAGAGTTCAACAGATTTCACATCGTGGTTAGTAACCGATTCAATTTCTTTAACTCTTACATAAGAGGCGTCAGAAAAATCGGTATAAATCGCCATGATTTCAGGAAGTCTGTCAATGTCGAAGGCATCCAAAATGTCTGAGCCGTTGACATTCTCAAGCAAGAACTTGAGCCAATATACTTCCACCTTAACTCTGTTTTTTACTAGAGCATATTCGGAGAAGTAGGGAGCTAATTTCTCGCCAATCTGTGAGTACCGTCCATCTAAAGGACCTAATGCGAAGTGCTTTGCAGAAATATTTTCTGCTAAAATTGAGTTGTCTCTCGTCATAAGGTATTTCCCCTTTCTAAAAGTTATTTAACTATTGCCTTCCTAGTAGTGTTGCATAAATTTAGAAATTTAATAGTTATTGAGACAATAGTATTTTACCACAATTTACATAAAAAGCAAATGATTTATTTAAAAATTTATACTAATTTTTAAGCATTTTCTTTTTCAAGTTGTTTTAAGCTCTTTTTAGGTACCGGTAAATTTTCTGGCAGAGTCCCACCAAGTTCATTTATTGTTTTTCTTATCTTTGAACTGACTTCATAATGAGCTTTATTAGCACCTTTTTCTGTTTGTATGTTATCTCTTTTTAGTTTTTGTTCTGTTTGAGAAATTCTAAATAAATTAGCAATAAGGTCATCACTTACAATTTTATAGTTTTCATCTTTGTCATAACAAATCCTTTTATGAAAATGACTCATAATACTATGCCAAAAGCCTTTAATTTTCTGTAGTTCTTGCTTAATTATCTTCATTTCAGACACCATCCTTTCATTATAGATTTAGGATGATTTTTTGCAAAAGAAAAAATCAACCAGTTTAACTCTGATTGATTTTGTATCTACTGTTCTAAAATTTCGAACAGATTCGTATAATTAATATAACATATATTTGGCAAAATGTATACAATAAATATAAAAACACCTAGAATCATTTAAGACTCTAGGCTAATTGAATGACTTAGAGCTTCT
>CANRBL010000020.1 GCA_947628835.1 uncultured Clostridia bacterium
AAAAAATACAAAAACGAGAAAATAATTTTCCCGTTAATGTTTAAAAAATTTTAAGACATTTTCAAAAAATATTGACAGCACTTATGTTATAATTTCTTTATATATAGTTACTCTATACAAGTAACAGCATAAAAAATAATTAATATAATTATATAGAATAAATTTGTAAGGAGGTAATATATGAGTAAAAATTATAAAATAGCTATTGTTGGAGCAACTGGTTTAGTTGGTAGAACTGCACTAAAGGTATTAGAAGAAAAAAAATTCTCCAATGTAGAATATACTCTATTTTGCTCAAAAAAATCAGCTGGAATAAAATTACAATTTTTAGGAAAAGAATACTCCACATATGAACTAACAGAAACATCTTTTGATGAAGGATTTGATTATGCAATATTTTCTGCAGGAGCAAATACTGCAAAAAAATTTGCACCTATTGCAGCCTCAAAAGGTTGTATAGTAGTTGATAATAGTAGTGCATTTAGAATGGAAAATGATGTTCCACTGATAGTACCAGAAGTAAATCCAGACGAAATAAAAAAGCACAAAGGAATAATTGCAAACCCTAACTGCTCAACTATTCAAGCAGTTGTAGCTTTAAAGCCATTAGATGACAAATATAAAATAAAAAGAATTGTCTATTCTACATACCAAGCTGTTTCAGGTGCTGGCAGAGATGGTATTTTAGATTTAAAAAATGGTGAAAAGAATATACCACCTACAAAATTTCCTTATCCTATATATAACAACTGCTTACCACATATTGACGTTTTCTTAGATGATGGTTATACAAAAGAAGAACATAAAATGATTAATGAAACTAGAAAAATTTTAAATCGACCAAATCTACCTGTTACTGCAACTACTGTTAGAGTACCAGTAGAAAATAGTCATAGTGAATCAATAAATATCGAATTTGAAAATGAATTTGATTTAAAAGATGTTATAAATACTTTAAAAAATTCTCCTGGAATTATATTACAAGATGACATTAATAATTCAATTTATCCTATTGCAACAAATGCTACTGGATATGACAATGTTTTTGTTGGAAGAATTCGAAGAGATTTTAGTGTTAAAAATGGTTTAAATATATGGGTTGTTGCAGACAACATTAGAAAAGGCGCTGCTAGTAATGCTATACAAATAGTAGAATATTTATTAGCACATACAAATGTTAGCGAAGCTTAATATACTAGGAAGTTCATTGAACTTTCCTAGTATAGAACAAATCGGAAAGCCTTAATATTTCTCTAATTTTTTTATTTTTCTTTGGCTTTCCTATTATAAAAAAAATTCCCTATTTTTAGGGAATTTTATTATTCTTTTATTTCATCATATTTTATTATATTTCTATTTTACCACATTTTATTCTTCTTCTATTTCATCATCTTCTATTTTTTCTGTTCTACAAGCCTTTACTAACTCAATTTTTCTATTTTCATATTTTTCCACTTTAAATACAGCTTGCTCTGTTTCTACTGTTGGCAATTCTCCTTCATCAGGAATTCTATCTATTTCATTTAATATAAATCCAGATAATGTATCATAATCACCTTCTGGCAATTCTATTTGCATTATTTTATTAACATCATACACAGACGTTGTTCCATCAAATATAAATGTATTATCGTCAATTTTTTCGTATTCAAATTCTGTTTCATCATATTCATCATATATATCACCTACAAGTTCTTCTAAAACATCTTCCATTGTAACAATTCCTGCTGTTCCTCCATATTCATCAAGAACTATTGCCATTTGAACTTTATTTTGTTGCATATCTTTAAATACATCATCTATTGTTCTTGTTTCCAATATAAATAAAGCATCTCTTAATAATGTCTCAATTTTCATATTAGTATTTTTATATTCTTTTAATACATCTTTAATATAAACAATTCCCTTTATATTATCTATAGTATCATCGTATACAGGAATTCTACTATATCTATAGCTTTCTTCTGCCAACAATTTGTCTAATTCATCAATCGTAGTATTCATATCTACTGCAAATACTTCAGTTCTATTTACCATAATTTCAGATACTACTCTATCATTAAATTCAAATACATTGTTTATCATTTCTTTTTCAGTATCTTTTATTGTTCCTTTTTCTCCGCCTTCATCTACTAACATTCTAATTTCTTCTTCTGTTACAATTTCTTCTTCATTTTCGCTTATACCAAACAACTTTGATACTACATTTGTAGCATATGTTAAAAATTTAACAAGAGGTGATGTAATTATTGCTATAAACCTTATAATATCTACTCCAAAAAAAGCAACCTTTTCTGAAAATTTCATAGCTATCCTTTTTGGAACTAATTCTCCAAATATTAAAGTAAAGAATGAAAGAATAAGTGTAATTATAACTAATGAAATTGTTTTCCATATAGATAAGTTAATCATTGGTAACCAATTATATAAAACTGGTGCTAATTTTTCTACAAAATTATCTGCTGCAAAAGCACTTGATAAAAATCCTGCAAATGTTATTCCAATTTGTATTGTTGCTAAAAACTTACTTGGTTTTTTTAGCATATTTTGAATTTTTTTAGCTTTTTTATTCCCCTCTTTAGCTTCTAATGCAATTTTTGCATCATTTAATGATATAAATGCCATCTCTAACGCTGCAAAAAATGCATTTAATAATACTAGTAATATTAAAACTATAATTTGCATATTGTCCTTCTCTCTTTTTCTCCTCTATTCATATATTTTAACCTGAAAAATGATTTCCTATTAAATATCCTACTGTTCCATCTGATAATTTCACTTTTATATCTCCAGAATATTCTCCTGTAAGAAATTCACTAATCTGTAAATTACTAAAATTATATTTACTTTGATTGTTAATATCATATATTCCATTGTCTTCTAATGAACTAACTTCTCCTTCTGACATATTTTGTAATACTTTTTCCACATTATTTAAACTTTCTGTGAAATATACCATTTGTGATAATTCATCATCTATATTAAATTTTGTATTAGATATTTTGTCTATATTCAACTCTGTATTTGTTATTTGGTCATTTTTATACTCATAATATGATGTAGCTATTTTAGGAAGTAATACACTTGCAACTGAACTATCAACTATCATCTTTCCTGTTTCATCAACAAACATATCTAATCCATATAATATTTCTACAAACTCTAAATTTTCTCCATTATATTTATATATACTATATGAAGCTGAATTATCGCTTTCTCCTGCACTATAAACAACTACATTTGAATATTTATCATTTTTATTAATGTCTACTACATATAACATTGTATCTACATAAATTTCATAATTAAAAATTTCTCCATTCATAGATAAACTATCATTTGTACTTAATGGATCTTCATCATCTTCTTTGGTCTTTTTTATAACTTCTGATACACCATCATTATCTAAATCTACTTTTATTTCTCCATTTTCTTCTAATTCATATACATTTACCTTTTTAGTTGCTATATCCTCAATGCTATAAAATTTTGAATTCAATTGAATAAAATTTTTTGCATCGTCATTTTCTTCTACTTGATTAGTTCCTACTGTATTGTTATTCACTATATCTTCCTGTGAAGTATTTTCAACATTTTCTTCATTCTCATCTTCCTCTTTTTCATTGATTAAATTTTCACTTTCTACATTTTTAATATCAGCATTATTAGATTCTTGCTCCTTATAAAACTTATTATAAATACCTAAGCCTATTATAAATATTAGCAAAATTATAATAATTACCCATAAAATTGCTGCTTTTAAATTAATTTTTAATGGTTCTTTTTTTTCTTCCATATATCCCTCCTAATTTTTTTATAAATATTTTACATTATTTATTAAATAATTTCAATACCTAAATTAAAAAGATTATAGTAAAAATTACAATGTATAAGAAATATTATTCCACTATAAAAAGCAATATGTTTTTTACAGCACATTGCTTTTTTATTTTACACATAATTACATTTTTGCTAATATAATTAATCTATAATTATCATCATCTGTACAAGTAGATAATGTTATTTCTGGCATATTATTTGTATCTCTAACTATATAATCAGTTTCTTCTGGAGAAGCTAAAAATTTATTATATATTGTATATTGTACCCTATTTCCATCTAAAGACGTCATATATATTTTATCTCCTATTTGTAAATCTTTATTTCTTGTAAAAATATTATTGTAATTATGACCTACTATTAAGTAATTTCCATTTTCATTCAACATTTCTGCATCTGAATATAATAAACATGGTGCCATTTCCATTCCCTTTACAGTTACCTCACTTAACACTGGCATATTAACACCAGTTTTAGGTATTTCTATTTTACCTATTGTTGATAATCCCTTATATTGACTTGCTACTGTAGAAGAGCTTTGTTTTGCATTGTTATTTTCTGATACTGGATTTGACTCTACTTTATTTTGTTCTACTTGGGTTTGATTTTTTTCGCCTTGTTCTGTATTTTTTGTTTCTACTGTTTTAGTTTGTTCTGTTTTAGCCTTTTCAGTTTTTTGTGTTTTAGAATTACTTTGTTCAGTTTTACTTGTTTTCGTTTCTTGTAATTCCGTTTTACTTTGTTCCACTTCTGCTGTTTTTTCACTTGTTGCAGTTTCATTTTCTTGTTTTTGCTCAATATTTTCAGCAATTTGTTGATTATTATTTTGTTCCTCATTTATTATGTCAGCATTAGAAGTAGTATCCTCAGTTGTAATTTTAGAGCTTAATGTAGCATATGTTTCTTGTAAGTTTATTATTTTCTTCTCTTCAATAGGTTCTTCTGGAATTATAGATGAATATGCATATTTAGATATTCCTATTGCTTTTGCTATAGTATATTTCTCAATATTATCATTTGTGAAAAAATTATTTGTAGTCATTACAAACATAAAAATAAAATACAATACACAAATACTAACTGTAATAACTATGCTATAATGTTTTTTTAACATAGAATTTTTTCACTCCTTTTATTAAATTACAACAATATTTTATCACACAACTTTACATAATGCAATATTTTTTTGTAAATTTATGTTATTTTTAGAAAATTTTGTTACAATTCACAGTTTATAAATAAAAACGTTCTTAAATAATTAACTTTTAAATAAGTGCGTAAGCGATCAACCGTAGTGAAACGAAGGGCGATTGGAGCAACTTACATACTATTTTTATATTATGGAAGTTGCGACATACAAACTTATTTAAAAGTTAATTATTTAAGAACTCTATAATATTCATCTAACTGTGAAATGTAAAAAATTAAAAAAGAAAAATATATAAATATCCATTATACATTTTTCTTCTTATAATCTATTTATGCTTCTGGCTCTACTAAACCAAAATTTCTTCCATCTTTTAATTTATGTATTACATTCACTTTTCCTGTATCAACATTTATAAATACTAAAAAATTATGTGTTGGCATACCTTGCAATTTAAGTTTTGCATCCTCTGGTGTTATTGGTTTTATTTCGTAATAAGATGTTTTTAATATTTCATCTGTAATTTCTTTTTCTTGTTTATTTATTACTTCCATAGTTTTTATTGATGCATCTTTCATCATTTTTTCTCTTTTAGTTTTCATTTTTCTAATTTGACCTTCTAGTATATCAATATCTTTATCAATTGATGCATATAAATCCTTGTCCTCTGTTACTGCTCTAAATCTTTCTCCATTTGCTACTACTGATATTTCAGCTGTTTGCATATTTTTTTCAGCTTTTATAGTAACTTCTGCATTTGCCTCTTCAAAATATTTATCAATTCTTCCTAATTTTTTTTCTATATATTCATTGATAGCATCTGTTATCTTTAGTTCCTTTCCTGTTACTTTTATTTTCATAATAACCTCCATTCTGACAATAAAATGTCCTTGTAAATTAGCCATATTGTGATATTTTTCGCATAAAAGTGGCTTTAACTTATATTAAACTAAAATTTTAAATAAGTCAAGTTTATTTATGCATATTTTTACTTATTCATCATTTTCTCTAAAACCATAATAAACATAGCATGAGACCAACCAAGACCAATAACCCAATTAGATTTTAGTGAATTATTATCAATTTGCTCTGCCAAAAATCCATGTTTTGCAGACGTTTTCAAAACAAAATCAAAAGTTTCTTTAGCTTTTTTCTTTTCTCCTACTTCTAAATAATATAAAGTCATCCATAAATTTGAAATAACCCAAGGATTTCCATTCATATAATGGTCATTTTCAAATCTTTGATACCCTCCAGTATATGTTCTAATAGTTAAATTTATTTTTTCAATAGTATTTTTTATTTTAACTTCTTTTGGACTAAAAACATTAAAAGGAATAACTGCACCCAACAAACTAATATCCATTTTTTTATCTTGTAAATTTCTAACATAAGATTTTGTTTCTTCGCAATACATTTTTTCATTTATAAATTTTTTTATTTGTAATTGTAATTCTTTTAACTCTTCTGAAGATTTTTTAACTTTTTCATCTTTTAATCTATTATTTTCAAAATCTGAAACATTTTTACCCAATATAGCATATATTTTGTTCATACAATCAAAAGCAGAATATATACTCGCTAAAGAATATAAATGTACGCCTTCATTCATTTCCCACAAATCATAGCTTATATGATATTTTCCTGTTTCTTCAAAAATGTCTTTTACATATCTTTTTAAGAAATCAATTGCTTTTTCACACATTTTCAAAGTATCTTTCAAAAATTTTTCATCTTTTGTATATTGATAATGTGTATATACTCCATATACAACACTTGCTGTTTCATCAACCTGATATCCCCAACATGGAGCTAATTTACCATCTGTAAAAAATCTTTGTTCCCACATTCCGTTTTTACTTTGAGTATTTTTACAAAATACTTTATAAAATTTTTCTGTTTCCTTTTCCATTTTTAATATATCTAAAGCTTTTGTTATGAAAATTGCATCTCTTGGCCAACAATACATATATCTACCACATTTAGTAAAATCCTCATCAACTTCTGGTGCAGCAATTATACCTCCTGTTGATTGATTTACATACAATGGAAATAAAAGTATTGACCTTTTATAAATTTCATCTATTTTTTCTTCATAACTATTAGTTGGTTCTTTGATATTTAAACCATTATGGGATTTCACATATTTTCTCCAATATGCTTTTACATTACTATACTCTTTTTGTAAATCTATTTTTTCTATTCTATCAATTATATTGCCAAATTCTGCCATTCCTTCATGATTATCCGTAATATATATGCATATTTGAATGGTCTTCTTTTCTCCAGATTTGATTGTTCCAATATCATAACCTATGCTTGACTCATTATTCATTCCAATATAATCTTTATCATATATATTTGCTCTTTTTATAGTTTCTTTACTACCATGTATTTGATGGCTAGATATTTTCATACCCTTTGCAAATGTATAAAATGAAAAATCGTGTGCATATTGAACCATTCCATTATCTAAAACTTTTGCACTTACAAAATTATTTCTATCTGTTAATAATTCTGAGTGTACAAAAAAGCTTAATTTTAAATCTATATTACTATTATTTATAAAAGTATATCTTTTTACAAGTACATCTTCTTTCATCAAACAATAATCTGTTTGTAAAATTTGCAAATTAAAATATGTATTTGTAATTTCTGTATTTAATATATTTGTATCTGTATCATAATATTGTTTATATGTATTATTAATATCATCATGTAAATATATCAAATTTGAATCATTTACTTTTACTCCTGTATGAAAAAAATTTATGTACTGCCTTAATTCTCTACTAGGGAAATATACTCTTTGCAATTCTCCTTTTCGTGTATAAGTTGCTAGCATATTTTTATTTCCTATTATTGCTTCATTTAAATACCTTTCCATTTTTTATTCCTTTCTCATTTTATCTTGTTGAAACAATTAAAAACTTTTATACAATTAAACTTAGATGATGCACTTTACCTGAATTGTAATTATTTCTTTACCCCTCTATAATTCTAACTATTTGTTGTTCTAATTCTTTTATTTTTTCATTAATTCTAAACATATCTACATCATTTAAATTACTATTATCTACATCTTCTCTAACCGCAATATCCATATCTTCTATTTCTTCTCTTATTTTACTTAATCTATCTAAAACTTCTGATTTTATACTCTTTGGTTTATTATATTTTATTTTATTTGTCATAATTATTTCATCATTTAATTCATAAGTTTCACCTAGTTCTGGAATTGTAACACCAATATTAGTTTCTTCAACAATTTTATTTTTTAATACTTCTTGCGCTTCTTCCTCACCATGAACTAAAAATATATGTTTTGGTTTTTGTATAAATGAATAGATAAAATTCATTAACCATTCTTGATCCGCATGGCCAGAATATCCTTCTATATATTCAATTTGTGCATTTACTGCTATTTCTTCTCCAAAAATAGTTACCTTTTTAGCACCATTTACTATACTATAACCTAAAGTTCCTGGTGCTTGATAACCTACAAATAATATAGTATTATTTGGATTCCACAAATTATGTTTTAAATGATGTTTTATTCTTCCAACATCACACATTCCACTTGCTGATATTATTATTGATGGTGATGTATCTTCATTTAAAGCTCTTGATTCTTCCACAGTTGTTGTAAATTGTAAGCCTGGAAACTCTAGTGGATTATCACCACTTTGTATTTCTTTTTGTATTTCTTCCTCAAATAAATCCATATTTTCTCTAAAAACTTCTGTTGCTGATATAGCAAGAGGACTATCTACATATACTGGTGTTTTCATTAAAGTTTTATATTTCTTTCTAAATTCTTCATCATCTCTTTTTTCTTTTATTTTATTTAGTTCATATAATATTTCCTGTGTTCTTCCTACTGCAAAAGATGGAATAACTACCGTTCCTCCTCTTTCAATAGTATTAGATACAACATCTAAAAACATTTGCGCTTTTTCATCATTTCTAAGATGTAGTCTACTACCATATGTTGATTCCATTATTAAAAAATCTGCACTTTCAATCATAGTAGGAGAATCTAAAAGTGGTATATCATTATTTCCTAAATCACCTGTAAATACCGTTTTAGTTTCTTTTCCATCTTCTTTTACCCATAACTCAATAATACTAGAACCTAACATATGGCCTGCATCATTAAATCTAACATGTATATTTTCATCAATTTCAATTATTTCATCATATTTTACTGGTTTAAATATTTCTAAACATCTTGCTGCATCTTGTGCAGTATATAATGGTTCTAATGTGGACTCTCCCTTTCTTATTCTTTTTCTATTTTTCCATTCTACTTCCATTTCTTGTATATGACCACTATCTGGTAACATTAAACTACATAAATCACAAGTTGCTTTATGTGCATAAATTGGATTTCTAAATCCATCATTATATAATTTTGGAATTCTACCAGAATGGTCTATATGTGCATGTGTTAATAACATAAAATCTATTTCCAATGGATTAAATTTAAAAGGTTCATAATTTTCTTCTTCTAATTCTTTTTTTCCCTGATACATTCCACAATCTACTAAAAATTTTTTTCCTGCTGCCTCTACTAAGAAATTTGAACCTGTAACCGTTTTTGTAGCACCTAAAAAAGTTATCTTCATAAACTTCTTCCTTTCTTTAAATAAACAATTTAATACTTTTATTTAATTTTATAAGAAATTCTTCATTACTTGATTTATTCTTTATTTCAATTTTTTTCTCAAGATTTTTTTCGTCCATTATATTTAAATACAATTTTTCATCTTCTATATACATTTCTAAAAATATATTTTCTAAAGAAATTATTCTTGTATTAAAAATTTCTTTTAAAATTTTGCCATATAGACTCACATCATTACAAATTTTTATAAATACTTTATGTTCTACTGCTTTTTGAATTAATAATTCACTTATTTTATTTATTCTCGTTTTTAAATTTTTAGAATTATAAATATGTCCATTATATGGTAACATACAATAATATCTAAATTCATATATAAGTTCTATTATCTCATTCTTAGTTTTACTATTTGATACTTTTATATAAAACATATCTAAAAATTTTTTTTGCAATTCAATTATATTTTCACATATTAAATCTTCTATGTTTTCATCTGAAACAATAAATAAAATTTTTAACTTTTCTTCTATTTCTTTTTTTCTAATAATATAATTATTAGGATTTAATAAATTATTATATTGTTCAAATTCATTTAATAAATTATTTCTTTCTTTCTGTAATTCTTGTATTAAAGTTCTAGTACTAAACATTTTATCTTTTAATTTTAATTTTTCGTTTCTTTTTTTATACTCTTCATCAAATAATACTCTATTATTAAGAATTCTATCCACTTCTTCTATTTTATTATTAATTTTTTTCTTATTTCTACTTATATAAGATATCAACTTTTTGGTATCTTTTAATTCTTCTAATTCTTTTTTTAATGATTTTTTTAATTTTATCATTTCTCTATTTTGTTTTTTATCGTCTTTCAAATATAATAAAATAGAAATATTTTTTAATTTTTCTAAAAAATTTTTTGCTAATTTTTCTCCATAAACTGCATATAATTTTTTTTCAAATAAATCTAAATAATCTATAATATAAACTTCCTTATTAATCCATTCTTTTATGAATTGTATACCAACTACACTCCTTATGTTTTGAAATATTAAATTATATTCTATATTTTCAACTTCTTCTTTCAACGTAGTCCATGACCAACCATTAAAATCTCTCAATGGTTCAACTTTATCTATACAATATCCTATATTAATTGCTTTTGAAAGTGCTTTATCTATTAAGAAATATTCATCATCTATTATGTTGTCTTTAATATTAATTAAAAATATTGCATACAATAATTTAATCTCTACAGGATATGCAATTATTTTATTGTCTTCTATTATAAAATCTTTTTCTTTTGATTTATTTTTTTCACTTTCATCATAGCTATTTAATTGTATATCTGAACAACCATATTTTATTGCTTTTATATATTCTTTTATATATTCTTCTTTGCTTTCTACATTTCTCTTAACTGTTTGATAATCATTATATGCATTTTCGATTTTATATAAAATATTTAATAATAAATTTTTAACATCTTCATTAAAATTTTTTTCTTCAAGTACTTCTTCTAATTCATTTTCATAATCTTTTTTTACAATCTTTCCAAATAATTTTTCTTTTCTATTTTGCAAAATATCCTCCTTTTTATTTCTTTTTATCACAATTGTAATTATTTTTCAACTTTCTCCATTTTCAATTCATTTAACTTTTCTAATGTCATCAGTACTTGTCTTGGTTTACTTCCTTGATATCCAGAAATTACTCCTCTTTCTTCCATTTGATCTATTATTCTACCTGCTCTTGCATACCCTACTTTAAATCTTCTTTGTATAAATGATGTAGATGCTTGCCCTGTTTCTACTACAACATCTATTGCTTCTGATAAAAATGGATCTGCTTCATCTTCATCATTTTCCATTTCATCATGTACTTCTTTGTCTGTCTTATTATTATTCTCAATACTTTCAATAATATCCTCACTATATACAGCTTCTCCGTTGGATTTTATAAAATCCACTATTTTTTCAACTTCACCATCTGATACAAATGCACCTTGAACTCTCATTGGTTTTGGTGAACCTGATGGATAAAATAACATATCTCCTTTACCTAATAATTTTTCTGCTCCTGCTGAATCAAGTATTGTTCTCGAATCTATTTGTGAAGATACTGCAAATGCAATTCTTGATGGTACATTTGCCTTTATTATACCTGTTATTACATCTACAGAAGGACGCTGTGTTGCAATTACTAAATGCATTCCTGCTGCTCTTGCTTTTTGAGCTAATCTACATATTGCATCTTCTACATCTTTTGCTGCAACCATCATTAAATCTGCAAGCTCGTCTATTATTATAACAATTTGAGGTAATTTTCCTCCTTCTTCTTTTTCAACTGCTGAATTATATCCTTTTAAATCTCTAACACCCTTTTGAGCAAATACACTATATCTATTCTCCATTTCTTGTACTGCCCACGCAAGTGCTCCTGCTGCTTTTTTTGGTTCTGTAACAACAGGTATTAATAAATGTGGTATTCCATTATATACTGAAAGTTCTACTACCTTTGGGTCAACCATTACAAGCTTTACTTCACTTGGTTTTGAATTATATAAAATACTTGTTATTATTGTATTAATACATACACTCTTTCCTGACCCTGTTGAACCAGCTATTAGAACATGAGGCATTTTTGCAATATCTGCTATCATTGTATTTCCAGCCACATCTTTTCCTAATGCTACACTTAATTTCGAATCATTATTTTGAAATTCATCACTCTCTATTACTTCTCTTAAATGTACTGCCTCTTTTTCTTTATTTGGTATTTCTATTCCTACTGCTTGCTTTCCAGGTATTGGAGCTTCTATTCTTATTGTTTCTGCTGCTAAATTTAATGCTATATCATCTGATAATTTTGCTATTTTACTTACTCTTACTCCCTCTGCTGGTTTTAGCTCATATCTTGTAATTGCTGGTCCTACAGAAACATTTTCTACTTTTGCAGATACTCCAAAACTATATAATGTTTTTTGTAATTTTGTTGCTGTATCTGTTAATGCTTTTGCCCCACCTTTTATACTTTTCTTTTGTCCTTTACTTAAAATTTCTACTGGTGGATATTCATAATTTTCATCTTCTTCAACTGTTAATGCATGTTCTAATTGTAATACTGCTTTTTTATTTGTTTCTTTCTTTTCTTCTTCTTCTCTAAATAAGTTTTCCTCTATAACATCTGGCTCAATTATTTCTTTTTTATTTTCTTCTTTCTGCTCTTTCATTCCTAATGGAACTAAATCGTCTTTTTCGTGTTTATATTTTCTTAAATTTTTTTCATTTGGTTCATCTAATATTCTTCCATTTAAATTAATTTTTATTTGATTTTCTTCTTCAACAAAAGGATTAGCCTGCCTTATTTCTTCTTTTGTTGAGTTTTTAATATTTTTCTGTTTTTCTTGTCTTATTTGTGCTTGCTCTTGTCTATATTGTATTTTTTCTTGTTTTCTTAATTCTCTTTTTTGAATTCTCTCTTCTTTCTTTTCTTCATTTTCTTCTTTTATTTTCTCTACTCCTTGGCCTAACATTGAAACAATATCTATTCCAAATGTAAATGCAAATAAAATTATTGATATTAAAATGCTTACTATTACCGCACCAAACTTTCCAAACATATTTACAAGTGGTACAGCTGCTAATGCTCCTAACGCTCCTCCTCCTATATCATTTACGCCTAATTCATATGCTTTTTTTACAATTTGTGATATATCTGTATTTATAGCTAATTTTCCACTAGATATTTCATATACATTTACAACTACTGCAATACACATTATACATGCACAATATTGTATAACTTTTGTATGTAAATCTTCATTTTTATTAAATGCAACTTTCAAAGCTACTATAAAACTTCCTATTGGAAACACATATTTTAATAATCCTAACATTCCTCCTAGAATTTCATTTATCTTTTCACCAACAAAACCAGAATTTGTGTATATAAATACTGATAATAATATACTAATAATAAACGTAAAAATTAGTGATATATCTATACTAGAACTATTTTTCTTTTGTACTGTTTTTTTCTTTCTTTTTGCCATTTTAAATTTCATTCCTTTCCTGCTTTATTCAAAGGCACACATAGAAATGAAAGCCTATATCTTTCAAACTATCATCCTTTCTACTTGCTTTATATTATGGGAAATTCGAAAAACTTTTTTATAATAGAAAAAGCCAGATTAAAGCCATATTGTAGATTTTATTACTACTTTGACTTACTACATCTGACTTTTTTATTTAAGTTCTTTTCTACTTGTTTGTATAGTTTTTATTGTGTCCTCTAAAGATATTTCCAAAAGTTTTAATGCTTCTGTTATATTTTTTTCTAAATTCATTTTAGTATTAGATAATACATTTTCCGTATTTTCTAATAATGTATCTGCATAATCTTTTGTTCCTTTTGAAATTTCTCTTGACATTTCATTAGCTGTTTCTATAATTTCAGCTTTTTGGTCATATGCTTTTCTTGTTATTTCGTGTTCATCTATCATAGATATTATTCTATTTTCTGCCTCTTTTACTATTCCATCTGCTTCTTTTTTTGCTTCCACTAAAATTCTTTGTCTTTCTTCTTTTACCCATTTAGCTTGCTTTAATTCATCTGGAAGTTTTAATCTTATTTCTTTTATTATATCTAATATTTCTTCTTTATCAACCATTCCTTTCCCTGAAAATGGTACAGTTTTACTTTTTTCAACTATTTCCTCTAAAGTATCAAATAATGTAAATATTTCCATCTGCTTTACCCCTTCCTTTTAGGACGTTTTTATAAAAATCATATGAACTCTGCCATATATTCTAATATCCGTAATTTTTATATTTATCTTTTCTATTTCCTGAATTATTCTTTTTTCATCATCTGTTTCTATAATCATTATTGTTTCATCATTTACTATCTGTAAATCTATCATTTGTTTCACTGATTTTAATACATAGTCTGTGCCATATGGTGGGTCTATATAAACTATATCGATTTTTTTATGTTTTATTTCTTCTATGCACTCTTTATAATCCATATTATATATTTCTGACTTCTCTTCAAAGTGGGTTTTCTCTATATTTTTTTTTATTATATTAATAGCACTTTTTTCTTTGTCACAAAATATTGCTTTTTTTGCCCCTCTGCTTATTGCTTCTAATCCTATTGCTCCACTTCCTGCAAATAAATCTAAAATTATTGCATCTTGTATATCACTTTGTATTATATTAAATAATGATTCTCTTACTCTATCTAATGTTGGTCTTGTTTGCATCCCTTCTAATGTATATAATTTTGTTCCTCTTGCTTTTCCACTAATAATTCTCATATTTTGCCCTTCCATTTTAATATTATTTTATTCCTTTTTACAGTAATGTCAATAGTATTAACATAAATGTAACATATATTTAATAGTTTTGTAATATTTTACATATTTTGTAACAAATTGGAAAAAAACCGCCTTATTAAGGCAGTTTTAATCTTCTGAATTTATATCTTTTAACAATTCTAACTGTGATATCAATAATGCTTCCATTTTAGCTTTATATATGTCAAATTGTTTTTTTATATCTTCTAACTCTTTTTGCTTTAAAACTATTTCTTGTTGCAAATCATCTACATTTTTTTGTGCAACTGTTTGTGCATCTTTAATTATTTGGTCTGCCTGCTTTTTTGCTACATTTTTTACATCTTCTGCTGTTGATTGTGCCATTAATAATGTATTTTGAAGTGTTCCTTCAATTTTTTCATAATGCTCTAATCTATTTGTTAATTCTTCAACTTTTGAATACAATTCTGACACTTCTTTGTAGTTTTTACTATAGTCTATAACAATTTCGTCTAAAAATTCATCTACCTCATCAACACTATATCCATTCATAATTTGTTTTGAAAATTTTTTATTTTCAATATCTAGTGGTGTTATCATTTTTGCCTCCTTATAAATATGCTACTACTATTATACATTATTATTTTTTAGCCAAGATACAGAAAGTTTATTTTTTATTTCTTCTCTTGCCATTTCATTTGTTATTTCATAATTTACAGGTGCTATTAAAAATATTGAATTAGATACTTTTTGTATATGTCCATCTAAAGCATATACTCCTCCACTAATAAAATCTACAATTCTTCTTGCAACATCTTTATTCACATATTCTAAATTTACAATTACTGACTTTTTTTCTTTTAACAAACCGCAAATTTCTTCAGATTGTTCAAAATTTGTAGGTTGTGATATTACCATTTTTATTGGTTGAGTTTGTGGCATTGCTACAACTTTATTTCTTTTTCCAAATATTTTTCTATCCTCTGCTTCTATTTCATCATCTTCATCTTCATATTCATATACATTATCAATTTCTTCTTCCTCTGGCTCTGCTGAATCCATTCCAAACAAATCCCATACTTTATTCATTATTGCTCCTGACATCTATAAAAACCTCCTAATTTTTCTTTTAACTATTGCTAATAGTATCTATCTTTTTTTTATTATTGTCAATACTTTTTTTGATTGTAATAAAAACTTAATATTTTTGTAATATTTTTGTAATATTTATTCTGTTACTTTTTCTAAATCTGGATTTATCAATATTTCATCATATATATTAATCTTTTTATATGCTGAAATTTCTTGAACAGAGAATCCTAACTCTTTAAGTTCATCTGTTGTATATGTAGTTACAATAGAATAATCATCTGTTTCCTTTAATACTTTTACAAGTAATTTACTATAATATCCTGACCTATTTCTTACCACATATGTTAATTCATTTTGTTTTATAATTGCTTGATTTGGTATTTTAAGACCTGAAGCACTCCACCATATTAAATCAAATGATATTTTTCTATAATTTATTAAATCTTCTACTATTTTATTTAATTGTAATACTATTATTCTACTTCCATCACTTTCTTCATTAATATTTATAATTTCAGCATTCATTTCATCATTATTTGATAATCTTACTGTAACAGTATCTCCAACTTTTGCATTTTTAGCATTTTCTGTATTAGAAATTGTTACTAAATAACATTTGAAATTATCTATAATTTTTCCTGCTTCATCACTAGAAGCAACAATTTTACCTGTTTTTAAATTAAGATTTTCCAAAGTTTCTTTTGTATATACACTAAAATCAGTTGTAGTTAATACATCTTCTAATCCATCTACCATATATGATATAATTCCACTTGTAGGTGCTTGTATATACTCTGAACCTGAATTTAATTTTTCTTCATATTTACTTCTTTCCTGTATTAAATTTTTAATATATGAACCACTTGCACTTAATTCTCCTGCTATTTTTGCTTTTTTTGTTACTAATGAATTTATTTCCTTTTTATATTCTGATATTTTTTGTATATCAGAAACATTTTCTATTTTTTTTACTTTTTCATCAATTTCAGCTTCCAAAATTTTGACATCAGAAGAAGGCTTACCAGTTTCACTTTCCAATGCTTGCTGTATTTTTTCATCTAATTCAGCAATTTTCTCATTTAAATTATCTTCATCATTACTATAATATCTAAATACAGTTTCGCCTTTTGCAACTTTTTGACCTTCTGAAATTATTTGAGCCATTCCATTTTTGTAATTTTCTCCCCTTAATACTGTTTCATCTCTTACTATATATCCTGTAGTAACTTCTTCTGAATATACAGTTCCTTTTTCTACTGTAAAAACTTCTGTTGGATCTTTTACTAATAAATATACTGTATATAATATATACATTCCCACTATTAACAATAATAATGTAACAAATACTTTTTTTACTCCTAATAGCCTATTTTTTAATTTTTTATCATTCACTTTATACCCTCCAAAATAATATTTATATTATTTTGTATATCCAAAGTTCCATCTAACCATACTGTTTGTTTATCCTTTCTAAACCATGTAAGTTGTCTTTTTGCATATCTCCTTGTTTCCATTTTTATTTTTTCTATCATTTCTTCTAAAGTAATATAACCATTTAAATATTCTACTACTTCTTTATACCCTAATCCCTGCATTGCTGTAGGAAATTTTTCGTATTTTTTTAAAAGTTCTTCAACTTCCTGCACTAGACCATTTTCAATCATTTTATCTACTCTTTGATTTATTCTATCATATAGTAATTTTCTTTCTATGTCAATTGCAAATACTTTATAATCATATTCTACCTCATTTTTTCTAGATTCTGCTTCTTGCTCTGTTTTTGTTTTTCCTGTTGCTTTGTATATTTCTAAAACTCTCATTATTCTTTTTTTGTCATTTACACTTATTTTTTCCATAGCTTTTTTATCAATTTTTTCAGCTTCATTATATAAAAATTGTAAGCCTTTCTCTTCTACTATTTTTTCTAATTCTGCTCTATATTGTTCATCTATTTTTATATCAGTATAATCAATTCCATAAATCAAACTATTTATATATAATCCTGTTCCCCCTACTATTATTGGAATTTTATTTTTTTGCAATATTTCATTAATTACTTTCAATGCATCTTTTTTAAATTCTGCAACACTATATCTTGTATCTGGTGAAACAAAATCTAATAAATAATGCTTTATTCCTTGCATTTCTTCTACATCTGGCTTTGCAGTACCAATTGTCATATCTTTATATATTTGCATTGAATCACTAGATATTATCTCTCCATTTATCGTTTTTGCAAGTTCTATTGATAATGCTGTTTTTCCAGAGGCTGTTGGACCACATATTACAATTACTTTTGGTTTATTCATTTAGTTCCTCCTATTTTCTTGCAAATTTTCTTTCTATATCATATTGTGTCATCTTTATTGCTGTTGGTCTACCATGAGGACATGTAAATGGATTTGGAAGTGTTAATAATTTATCCATTAGGCTTTCTACTTCTTCTTTCGATAACTCCATATTTGCTTTTACTGCTGCCTTACACGCTACTGTTGCAATAAATCTTTCTTCTATTTCTTGTTTTGCCGTTCTTGCAACAGAATTTATTTCATCAAGTGTCTCTAAAAATAATTCTCTGGTATTTAAATCAATACAAACTTCTGGTACTCCTGATAATTTTATGGTATTTTCACCAAATTCTTCAAGTATAAATCCTGCTTTTTCAAACATTTCTTTATTTTCTAATGCTATGTTCATTTCTTTATGTGTAAGTGTTATTAAATCTGGCAAAAGAAGCAATTGCGAATCTTTTATATCACTACTATAATAATTTTCCTTTATTTTTTCATACATTATTCTCTCATGTGCAGCGTGCTGATCTAATATATATAATTCTTTATTCATTTCTATTATTATGTATGTTTTAAAAGCTATTCCTATAAATCGGTATTGAGGTTTTTGATATTCTGGTAAATTTTCAAATACTGTTACATTATCTTTTATTATATCTGCAACATATTTTACATCATCTTCTTTTACCTCTTTATTTTCATCCTTTTTCTTATACTCTACATTAAATGTTTTTGCATACATTTCTTCAAAACTTGGTAATTCTTCATTTTCTGGCATAATTTCATTATCTGCTTCTTCTTTTAATTTTTCATTCTCACTATTTTTTTCGTCATCTGATTTTTCATTCTTATCTTCATTATTTTTTTCATTATTCTTTTCATTATTGCTTTCATCATTACTTTCATCGCCATTTGCATTACTTTCTTTTATTAGTTCATTTTCTTTTTGATTTTTAATTTTTTCATCAGATTGTTCTTCTTCATTATTTTCCTGTATTTCACTATTATCATTTACTTGTAATTTTTCATTGTTATTTCCATCTTCTATATTATTTTTTTCTTGTTTGTTGGTTGGTTCTATACTTTCTGTTATTTCTTCTGCTATTTCTACTTTATTTTCAATGTTTGTATTTTGCTTTTTGTTTTCTTGTTCTATTATAGGATTTTGTATTTTTTGCCTGAATAGTCCTCCATTATTTTGCTTTAATGTAGATGAAAAGTCTAAATTCGGATATATTAATTTATCTATATCCTTTTTTACATTTTCTGGCGAATTTTCATCTTCCTTTTCTGTGTCTGATATTAAATCACCTTTTAATAAAGTATTTCTTATTGCGTGATATATTGCTTTAAATACTTTACTTTCATCTTCAAATCTTACCTCTAATTTAGCAGGATGTACATTAACATCTACATCTCTAGGACTCATTGATATATTAAGTACAACAAATCCAAATTTTCCAATTGGTAACATTCCCTTAAAAGCTTGTTCAACAGCTGATGATAGCGTCTTATCTTTTATATATCGTTTATTTACAAAAAATAATTGTTGTGACCTGTTTGACCTTGCTATTTCTGGTTTTCCAACTACCCCAGTTATTAACATATCATCATAATTATAGCTTACATTTAAAACTGCTTCTGCTATATTTTTTCCATATATACTATATATAACACTTTTCAAATCTCTATTTCCTGTTGTTTGAATTATGGTTTTACCTGTATTTATTAATTTAAATGATATTTCTGGATGTATAAGTGATATTCTTGTTATTACATCTTCTATATATCCTGTTTCTGTATAATCTTTTTTTAAAAACTTATATCTTACTGGTGTATTAAAAAATAGATTTTTTACAGTTATTGTTGTTCCTTTAGAACATCCTGCAACTTCTTTTTCTAATACTTCTCCACCTTCTACAACAACTTTAAATCCTGTCTCTTGACTTTCTGTTTTTGAAATTAATTCTACATTTGCTATTGCAGCTATACTTGCTAATGCCTCTCCTCTAAATCCCATAGTTCTTACTATCTCTAAATCGTCTGCTTTTCTTATTTTACTTGTTGCATGCCTTTCAAATGCTATTTCTAAATCATCTTCTGGTATTCCTTTTCCATTATCAGTTATTTTTATGTATGTTATTCCACCATTTTTTATCTCAATTGTAATATTATCTGCTCCCGCATCTATAGAGTTTTCTACCATTTCCTTTACTACTGATGCTGGTCTTTCTATAACTTCTCCTGCTGCTATTTTGTTTATTGTTAAATCATCTAATAAAACTATATTTCCCATATTTTTTCACTTTCCTTCCTTAAGGCATAACCTATTTCCTCTTTAATTTACCTTATTTTACTATAAATAAAATAAAATATCAATTTTATTTTTTATTTTTTTGTTTATTCCTATTATTTGTTCTTTTTCTTTATTTTTCTACAATTAGTTGTTCATTCATTTTTTATTTTTTGATTGCTATACTTTTATTAACTTATATTTTTGCAACTTTGTATTATTTTATGACATTGTTTGTCAGAATAGGAGTTATTATGAAAAATGAAATTGATTTAAGAAAACATATTGGTAAAAAAATAAAACTTGCTCGTGCTAAGTGCCACTTTACTCAGGAAAAATTAGCAGAAAAAACATCATTATCTTCTAGATATATTAGTCAATTAGAAAGAGGTCTTGCTTTTGGTAGTGCCAGCACTATTGTGAGTATTTGCAAAGCTTTACATATTAGTTCTGAATTTCTTTTTGATGAATTAATAAATACTTCTTATAAATTACCAAATGATTTTTTAGATGATAAATTTTTAGAGAATTATTTTAAATTAGATGATAGAAATAAAAAAATTATTAATATGTTGTGTTTACAACTCATTAAACTTCAAGAAGAAGAAAATATAAAAAAAGTTAATTAGGAAATACTTTCGACATATTTTACAATATGTACTTTTTAACTAAAATATTGATAATAGTTATAAATTTTAGAACAAGAAGATAAAGATTCTTTAGAAAAACTCCATGAAAAAGAACTTTCCTATAATAGAACAAATTGGAAAGCCTTAATATTTTCCTAATTTTTTTATTTTTCTTTGGCTTTCCGTAAATTTGTTCTTGTGAGAAATTCACATAGTGAATTTCTGTACAATTAGTTTTATATAATAGGAAATGTCAGTATGACTTTCCTATTATATAAAAAAACAACCTAAGATTTTCTATAAAATCTAATCTTTAAGAAAATCCTAGGCTCACCATATATATTTCTTTATTTTTCAGCAAAAATTATATTATATCCTACTGTTTCATTTCCATCTTTATCTGTAAATCCTGTTTTTGAACTTCCTATTGTTCTTATTCCTGCTTTCAATGTAACCATTGGACGAATTCCAAGTGCTCCTGCTCCAGTATAATCTACCCAGCTATTATTCCAATTAAACATATTATCCGTACTGTCTATCTGAGTAACCCAATACTGTGTACCTGGTGCTATAAGTCCAGATGTACTCAATACTCCACCAACAGCATCACCATATTGAGGAGACGCTACAGAGTCTGCATATTCTTTATTTAAAAAATGTTCATTACAAAAATTATTTACACTTTTTATAGAAGCATTTGTGACAGATTCAGTATGACTACTATGGTAATATAATGCTGGTGTTCCTGCATGAACTAATCTTACTGTTGTACCACTTATACTTAATACTCTCCATCCTCCACTATAATTATTTCCAGTTGTACTTGTACTTTTACTTGTTCCTTCTGTATATCCTCCAAATTTACCTTGTGATGTTGGTTTCCCTACAGTTTCTGTCCATTTACCTACATCATAATTTACAAAATCTCCTACTTTTGCAACTTCTGATAATAACTTCGCATCTTTTGTTAAATAACTATTCACTATATCTAAATTTTCTTTATCTATTTCAAATATATATTCATTTCTTTCAATCAAATATATATTTTCTATAACATTATCAGCATATCCATCTATTTCTTTCTTTTCATTCGCTACTTTTAAATAATCTTCTAATAATAATTGATTATCCTTATATTTTTCTATTTGGTATTCATTTAAGACTATTTTTATATCTTCTTCTGCCTTCTTGTATTCACTTTTTGATTTTGCACCTTTTGCTTTTCCTATTATTCCATTTTCTCCTCCTAGTGTTGCTATACTCACTCCTGCTAATATTAATAATACAATTATTGTGATTACCAATGCTATTAAAGTTATTCCTTTTTTATTTTTTATTCTTTTTATCATTTTTTCACTTCCTCCAATTTTTTATTTTTACTACTTTTACATAATTTATTATTCTATATTTTTTTACACACTAAAAGCAGAAGTATTAACTCGTATCAAAAATTGACACAGTTTCACTCCTGCTATATATATTATTTAATTTTATCTTTCCTTTATTTAATACACATAATGTGTGTGTGTGTGTGTACAGCCTCAAGGCTTTTAGCTTTTATTATTGTATTCATTTTCTCCTCCTACTTGATTTTACTTTTGTTTTTTACTTAATTTCTTATTATATTAATTTTATATATTAGTCAAGTATTGTTAACAGGGTCACAGGGTCATATAAGATTGCTTTGGTGAACCAAAACATTCTAAATACAAACCCCATTTATTTAGAAGATGAAATAATAATATATTTTTGTTATTCGTAATGTGACCACATACTTAATATTCGTACTGTTTGTTCTTTTTCTAATACTTCGTAAATAAGCCTATGTTGTATGTTTATTCTTCTTGAATATAAATCTTTTAAATCACCGTAATAATTTTTCATAAGGTGGTGGATTTTGAAATGGATTATTTTTTATAACTTCAATTAAAGCTTTTGCTTTTTTTACAAGATTATTTTGTTTTAATTTATCAATATCTTTTAGTGCTTTTTTATGATATTCTATTTTATACAATTACCAATCCACCTCGTCTTCTTTTACAAAATCGTCATTAGAAGAGTTTTTTCTTTTTATAAGTTCTTCTTTTAGTTTTGGTATAGAAGAAATATATAATGTTTCAATTAAATTATTATAATCTTCTTCAGATAAAACAACTGCATTTCCATTTTTTGTTGATATATTAATAGGCTCATTGTATTTTATTGCATTTTCTAAAAGTTTATAAATATCTTTTCTAAAATTGGTTATATTTGTATTGGTCATTTTTAATACCTCCATATATAATCATATTATAGCATACGCTTTTATGTACGTCAATGCTTATTATATTAAACTTTTAGAAAAATATTTAATTATTTATAATATATTATTTTATCAATAAATTAGTGATATTATTCATAAATTATACCAACTTAATTTCATAATATTGGCTGATTTTTCCATCATCTGCAATTTCTATTATATTTCTCATTTATTTTTTATAATTTTTGTAACGAATTATATAAAAGTACAGTCTTAATATATAGAAAAAGCAAAAAATATAGTATTCTAGAGAGTAAATAAATTATATATATTATATAATTTATTTGAGCAAATTTTTATAAAAATCAATTATTTTTTTGTATTTGCCCCATGTTATAAAAATTAATTTATAATTCAAGTGAATTATCTCTTATTTTTTTACTAAATAACTCACTTAGTGATTTAAATTTTAAAGAATCATCTATTTTTTCTTGTAAATATTTTCCATTTTCCCAATAAGCTTTTAATCCATAAGCTTTTATATTATGATTAGATGCGTCACTAGTTATTAATCTATATTCATTATCTATTATTTCAAGTGCAGTACAATTTGATATAGCCAATCCTATTTCATTGCTAGTTTTTAATAAATCTTTTAAATTTTCTAATCTTCCAGATTCATCACAGTGTGGAATAAATAATCCATTAACAAAACCTAAACAATCTACTTTAATTAGCGGTTGATTACTACCATATTTTATTTTTAGAGAATCTGATGAACATTCTTTAAACCAACAATTTGCACCTGCAGAAACACCACACATAACTTTTCCATTTTTCCATGCACTTTTTAGAATATCATCAAATCCTGTTTCTTTCCATAATTTAATCATATCTAAAGTATTTCCTCCACCTTCATATATGATATCTGCCCAATTTATAAGGCTTTTAACATATTCTCTATCATTTAGTTTATCACTTTTTAAATCTTTACATAAACAATTATACTTTTTTTCATATATATTAATCATTACTTGAAAATATGATTCTTGTGATTCTAAAGGTTGAGAATGAGCTATGAAAAGAAAATTGGGATATTTTTTTCCTGTTAATCTAATAATTTCTCTATCTTGATTCTCTAGTTCATAAGTAGTTTTTGTACCATCTAATTTTAATCTACCATTTTCTCCACCACCAATAGCAATAATTTTTTTACTCATTAAAACCCTCCTATAAAATATAAGTACGGAAAATTCTCCTACTAGGAGAATTTTCCTACTATATAAAAAATGCTATCTAGGTTCGGATAGCATTGCTTTGGTGCCTGAGCAAGGGACGTATGCGAAAAACGCCTTGTGCAAAAGCACCTTGTTATCCGTTTCAAAATCAGTTATAGCAATGGATTACGAGATTTGTATGTACAAATGTTATTTTTTTGCTATTAACTATGTTATTAATTTAACATAATTTTTTGATTTTTGCAATAATTTTATTTTTCTTTTTCCGTAAAAATTATTATAGGAATATATTTTTCATTATTTGAACCTACATATGATAATATTGAAAAGAACATTGTTATTAATATCGATATTATAGCAATATATATAGAAATTTTAGCAAGATGTAAGGAATCTTTTGAGCTTTTAACATCAATATAATTATTAAATTCTTGATCAAGCATTTTATTCTTGTTATATAAATATTTATATCTACTTCTTTGATAATTAAATGTACTTTTTATATCTTTATTTATATATGTACGACTATAATACTTTATGCTGACACTATTAAGTATACCTTCATAATAATTTATTTCTTTATTAATAGGAAAGTTATCATATTTTCTTTCAAATATAAAAGAATAAAAATCATAACATCGTAGAAAATAATTATTATCTTCTTTTTTATAATTTGTAATATATTCTTCTAAACAAATAGGTGCATAATCATTAAGTAGAGGTAAGTTAATATATTGCTTTAAAAAATCATATACTCTCATTTTTACTTCTAATAATATTGTTTCTATTTTATTCTTACGAATTATTTCTTTTGATGGTTGATTATAACTTACTCTCTTTTTACTTCCTACATACATTTTTATATAGTTAATTTCATCTTCAACATCTCCTATTATTTCCTTATTTAGTTCAACATTAAAACTATTATTTAATGTAATAATAAAAGAAATTCCTACATAATCATCAGACAAATTAAACATATACATAGTAATATAATCTACAACATTTAATAAATCTGTACTTTGTGGAGTAATTGTATTTAGAGCTGTCCAACCTGCATAACTATTCCTAAAATTTAATATTGCATCTTTAATTCTATCATCTACTATTGCTTTAGAAAATATATTTTTGGAAGGATTGTTTTTTACTAAACTTATATAATTTAAATAAAAGCTGTTTAAATCACTTTTAGGAATTACTGATAATAAATGGATTCTTTTATTAAATTCTAGATACTTTCCTTTTACTGGTTTCGAAATATCTTTTTCATAATATTTATTTTCATATATTATCTTTTCATTCTCATCAAGTGGAAAAAATTTTTTTAGTTTAAGTCTAACTTTTCCTTTTAATTGTATATATTTATTAAATTTTTTTGTTTTAATCTTTCTTTAGAATTATATAATGGATTTTTAATTTCTATCATTGTTCCCTCATAACTATTTTTAATCTTTTTTCATTATATTTGTTCCATACTGTGGAACAAATATATTTTCTATTTTTCCGTTTTTTTCAAACTTTTCTTATTTTCTTTTTCTAATTGTTTTAAACTCTTTTTAGGTGTTGGTAAATCTTCTGGCATAGTTCCTCCAAGATCTTTTATGGTATTTCTTATTTTAGACCCAACTTCATAATGTGCTTTATTTGCTTGTTTTTCACTTTGTATGTTATCTTTCTTTAATTTTTGTTCAGTTTGAGAAATTCTAAATAAATTTGCTATAAGTTCATCACTTCCCATATTATCTAAAATTTCTTCTCTATATCTTAATCCTTTCCTTTTAGCAATGTCATCTGCTGTTTCTCCATTGTACAAGCCTTTATATCCAAAATTATGAAATTTATCAAAATTTTTAACTCCTGCTTTTTTGGCTGTTTGATTAAGTGAATAATTTCCTTTTTTTGTTAAATTTCTTTGATAAAATCTTTTTTCATCTTCTGTTAATTCACTATATTCTCTTTCAGTGATTTCTTGTTTTCTAGTTTGTACTGCAAAATATGTTTGTGCTAATGCAACAATTTTTAGTCTTGGATTAGCATTTTG
>CANRBL010000021.1 GCA_947628835.1 uncultured Clostridia bacterium
GTTGTACCAGTTCTTATAGCAACATCTCTCATAAATTTTTTAAATGCCTCTACATTGCCTATATTTTTTATTTTTTTAATGTCCTTTTCTATATATGTATTGATATATGAGTAATAAAAATCATTTCTATCCATATTTTCTATATCATATAGTTCAGGCATTCCTCCATTAAAAATTCTTTCAAATATTTCATTTACATCTATATATTTATGTTGTTTTAGATTATCTGGGTCAAAAACTTCTTTTTCTGTATTTCTCACAATTTCACTATAAGTAAAACTGTTCATTTTAACTATTCCAGCTCTACCTGCAAGTGATTCTGTAACATTTTTCATGAGATCAAATAATTGAGATCCTGATAGCCAATATTGACCTCTTATTTTATCTTTATCTACTCTCATCTTTATATATGGAAATAACTCCGGAGCATATTGCACTTCATCAATAAAGAGTGGTGTGGGATATGAATCTAAAAATATCTTTGGGTTTTCCTTTGCTTCTTTTCTTAAAATTTCATCATCTAATGAAACTTTTGTCATATTTTCTGGCATTACACTTTCGAGCAAAGTAGTTTTTCCTACTTGTCTTGGTCCTGTTACTACTAATACCCTAAATGTATCATTGATTTTCTTTATTCTTTCTTTAACTTCTCTTTCATACATTTTTCAATTCCCCCATAAAAAATATATTTATTTATATTTTAAAATTTTATTGCAAAAAAGTCAATAACTTCGCTGCAAAAAAGTCAAATGTTTTATTGCAAATTAGTCAAATATCATATTGCGATTTTTTAATTTCCACTTTTTGTAGTAATAAAAAGAATAGTTTTTATTTTTCTTAATATATTATATATATGTTTATAATTTATGAAAGAAGTGAATGTTTTTAATGAAATTTTACCTTATTAAATTAAAACAACTACTTTTTCCTTTTATATTTTTAACTTTTACCATTTGTCTTGTTATATTTTCCAATAATAATCTTATTGCCGCTAAAAATGGCTTACACTTATGGGCAACTTCTGTTATTCCTTCATTGTTTCCTTTTTTTGTTGCAACAGAACTATTGTCATATACCAATTTTACTCAAATTTTAGGACGACTACTCAATAAAATAATGAAACCATTTTTTAATGTAAGAGGAGAAGGAAGTTTCGCGTTAATAATGGGGATTATCAGTGGATATCCTGTAGGTGCTAAAATTGCTACTAAATTTCGTGCAGATGGTACATGTACTAAAGAAGAATGTGAGCGTTTACTTAGTTTTACCAACAATTCTGGTCCTTTATTTATAATTGGAACTGTTGGCATTAGTATGTTTGGAAATTCATCTATTGGTCTTTTATTATTTATAACTCATATTTTAGCTTGTTTAACCACAGGTTTTATATTTAGATTTTGGAAATATAAATATAAAGAAGATACTCTTGCTTCTTGCAACAAATCATTATCTAACTATACATATGTAAATTTATCAAATTTAGGCAAAATTATAGGTGATAGCATTAATCATTCAATTTCAACTATAATGATGATTGGTGGATTTGTTGTGATTTTTTCTGTAATTATATCTATATTAAAATCTAGTAAATTACTACTTACTGCTACTTTAATATTAAAACCTATTACTACTTTTTTACACATTCCTGCCACTTTTATCGAACCATTAATTACAGGACTTTTAGAAATTACTAATGGAATTAGCAGTATTTGCTCTATAAACATTAAAGATTTATCTACAAGTATTATTTTTGTTGCTTTTTTATTGGGGTTTGGTGGTATTTCAATTTTTTTACAAGTATTTAGCATAACTTCAAAAAGTGATTTATCAATTAAACCATATATTTATGGAAAAATCTTACAGGGTTTATTTGCTGCATTTTATACTTTTTTAATTATTTATAATTTTCCATTTTTTAACTTTAATTTAAATTAAAATTTAGCTATTTTCTGATTTTATATGTTTATATAGAACTGTTTCTATATAACCTAATGCTTCGTAACTTGTTATAAATTTTCCATCATGCCTATGCCTAACTGTGCTTCTTATTATTCGTATTTGGTGATTATACCTTCTCATATATGTTTTAGCTAATTGTTCTTTACTTAAACCATTTTTCCAAAGCATTATAATTTCTTTTTCAGTCATACTAACACCTCTTGTGTTAGTATTTACTGTTTTTTATTTTATTATATCAAAATCTGTGCAATGAGTTTTATATAATAGGAAATGTCAGTATGACTTTCCTATTATATAAAAAAGACTAGAAATCCCGAACAATTTCCTAGTCCTTTTGTCATACTAATCATTCGCTTCACATGGAGCTTCAACTGGACAAACTCCTGCACATGTACCACAACTTATGCATGCAGATTGGTCTATTACAAAGCGTTCATCTCCTTGAGATATGCAACCAACTGGACATTCTCCTGCACATGCTCCACAGCTAATACATTTATCTGTTATTTTATATGCCATTTTATCACCACCTCTCAAATATCTATATATACTATTTTATTTATTCTACATATTTGAATCTAACTTTTCTAATTCCTCTAATTCATCTAATTCCTTTTTATGTTGTAATTCTTCTTTATCTATAACCTCTTTTTCTACATCTTTAATAACTTCTATTTCATTTTTATTATATTTTCTGTATAATGTTCCTTCTCCATCTTTAAATTTCACTTTTATCATTTCTTTTAATATTTCAACACTATCTACTTCTCCTACTCCATCTTTTGTTTTTACTATTGCTCCAACATTTGGAAGTGTTTTTACTTTTTCTTCATATACTTCTTGTTCATATTTTAAACAACACATTAGTCGGCCACAATTTCCAGATATTTTTGATGGATTTAATGATATATTTTGCTCTTTTGCCATTTTTATTGATACAGTCTCAAAATCACTTAAAAATGAACAACAACATAATTCTCTGCCACATACACCATTTCCGCCAATTCTTTTAACTTCATCTCTTACTCCAATCTGTCTTAATTCAATTCTTGTTTTATATATTGCAGCTAAATCCTTTACTAATTCTCTAAAATCAATTCTTCCATCAGCTGTAAAATAAAATAATAATTTGCTATTATCAAATTTACATTCTACTTCTGTTAAGTTCATATCTAAATTATGCTCTTTTATCTTTTTCTTGCACACTTCAAAAGCATCTTTTTCTTTTTTTCTGCATTCTTCATATATTTTTTTGTCTTCTTCATTAACTAATCTCAATACTTTTTTTAATGGTGCAACTATCTTTTCTTCATCTATATATCTATTAGGAATTAAAACTTCTCCATATTCTTCGCCCTGAGATGTTTCTACAATTACGTTGCTGTGTTTTTGTACATTTAATCCACAAGGATCAAAGAAATATATCTTCCCTAATCTTCTAAATCTAACTCCTATTATATTTTTCATTTACTTCCTCCCATAGGCCCAATATCATGTTATCTATACACATATCATAATAACTATTAGCTTTTAACCTTTTTTTTGTGTCTTCTATAATATCAACACAGCCTATATATTTAAGATTTTGTTTTGCTATCTTTAAAATAATAATATTTATATAATCCAATATTTCAAAAATTTCTTCTTTATTTTTGTATACCATTTCACATTTTTGCAATGCTTCTATTATATCACATTTTTCTAAATTATATAAAATGTTATCTATATTCGAATATATATCAGTTTTATCTTTTAAATATATTGCTTTACCTATACTTCCTTGAAATATATCCAGAGTGCTCTGTGTTATGTCATTTATACCATAGTTTTCTTTTAAATAATTTGCTAAATCTATATTTGATATTGTTTCAAAATGCATTATCGTACATCTAGATTTTATAGTATTTAAAAAATTATTTTCATTTGATCCTATTAATATTATTGTTACATATTTCGGTGGTTCTTCTAATGTTTTTAGTAAACAATTTTGTGCTTCAATCGTCATTGTATCTGCATTGTCTATTATATATACCTTTTTATTTGAAATTATAGGTCTTTCTGATACAGTTTTTTGCATTTCTCTTATTTGATCTATTTTTATTGTTTTCCCATCTGGTACAATTAAGAAAAAATCTGGATTATTATTAGTATCAAATTCTATACAAGATTTACATTTTCCACAATATTTTTCTTCTTCTAAGCACATTAGCATTTTGGCAAATTCTTTTGCTATTAATTTTTTTCCTATTCCCTCTGTTCCAATAAATAAATAACTATGTGAATTTTTTTCTAATTTTATCGATTGTTTTAGCGTATTTTTTATTTTTTCATTACCTACTATGTTTTCAAACATCAATCTCTCCTATTCAACTTTTTTGACTTTTCCAAATACGTTTAATGGCCAAATTCTAATAAATACTTTACTTTCTATTTTTTCTAATGGTATACAGCCAAATACTCTACAATCTGTACTTTTACTTCTATTATCTCCCATTGCAAATACACAATTATCTGGTACTATAAAATCATCAAATCCTCCCTCTGAGACGCTTGTTACAATACCTGAACGCAAATAACCATTTTCATCTAATTCTTCTTCATTTATATATACTTTTCCATCTTGTATTTGTACATGTTCTCCTGGTAACCCTATAACTCTTTTTATGTAACTTGTTTTATGAATTTCTAAAACATAGTATGAAAATTTACCCAAAAATGATTTTGGCTTATAATTATAAATTGCTATTGGACTATTTGAATCTATTTCATCTGATTTTGGAGATGTTACACTTGGTGCTTCAAATGTAATTATATCTCCTCTTTCTGGCATTTTCTTTGTTGTTCTTCCCCACCTATTTAACCATAATCGTTGATTTTCTTGTAATGTTGGATACATTGATGGCTGTTGTACTATCGTTGGTGTTCCTATATAAAATCTTACTAATAGTGCTAATACTATCGCTATTAATATGCAATACCCCCATTCTAATATTTCTTCCACTTTGGGATTTATATATAATTTCATTTTCTATACCTCGTTTCTTTTGATTAATATTAATTGTATCAATTGTCTGTACTATATTATCACAATTTTTATAAAATTTCCATACAAAAGATAAATTTTTATAAAATTTAAACTTAGCTTTTTTACTGAATTATAGTTTTCTTTGTTGGTACTTTTATTACAACCTCTGTTCCCTTACCAGGTTCACTTTTTATATCTATACTTCCTCCATTTTTATCCAATATTTCTTTTGCAATAGAAAGCCCCAAACCAGTACCTCCCATTTCTCTAGTTCTAGCCTTGTCCACTCTATAAAATCTTTCAAATATTCTGCCTAAATCTTCTTCTGGTATTCCAATTCCATTATCAAATACTTTTATATAGGCATCATTATATACAAAACCAACATATATTTTTATTTCTCCATTTTCTTTTGTATATTTTATGCTATTAGTTAAAATATTTAATATTACTCTTTCTATTTCATATTTATCCGCATATACTGGTGGTACATCTGCTGTTACAAAACATTTTACATCATGATTTTTCTTTTTAATTTCAATTGCTAGCTTATCCTGACATTTTTTTACTAATTCACCTAAATCAAATTCTTCTTTATTGACTTTATTTTTATTATTATCATATCTTGAAAGAGTCAACAAATCAGTTACTAATTTTGCCATTCTTCTTGCTTCTGTTGCTATAACATTAAGAAATTTTTCTTGTGTTTCCTTATCATATTCCCCTTCTAGCAATGTATCTGCATATCCCATAATTGATGTTATTGGAGTTTTTAATTCGTGAGAAACATCTGCAATAAATTCTTTTCTCATATTATCTAATTTTACATGCTCTGTTATATCTTGCACAACAGCAATAACTCCCGCTGGTCTGTCATTTTCATTCTTAAACGGTGCAAAAAATATATTAACATATTTATCTTCCACATTTACTCTTTGTTCTGATGAAGTCCAATTTTCAAGATAAATAATTTTTTCTATATTTATATCTACATTAAATCTTTTGAATATATCATCAAAATTATTATAATCTGGAGAAATACTTAATAATTTTCTTGCTGCTGGATTTATTAATATTATTTCTCCTTCCATATTAAAAGCTATTACTCCATCTGTCATATGTAATAAAATGGTTTCTATTTGATTTTTTTGTTTTGATACTTCACTTAATTTGTTTTTTAATTCATCTGTCATTACTCCAAAAGTATTAACTAATGAATTTACTTCATTTTCATCTTTACTGTTTTCTAATTTGTTTAAATCAATATCCTCACTTACAGCTATTTTTTCTGTACTTCTTATAAGTCTATTTATTGGATATATTACAACTTTTGATAACAATTTGCTTATAAAGATTGCTACAACAATAAATATTAAAGTTGATGTAACAAATATCACTTTTATAATTTCTGATGTTTCATTAATATAGTTTATAACCTGTTCATTATTCTCAATTGTACTAGTACTTGCAATATTATTTAATTCATTTAAAGAGCAAATTGTAAATCCACCCATACCTATTATAATTAACATTCCAACTATAAAGAATATAAGTACAATTTTTATTTGTATATGTTTTAACATAATTTTTGTATCTCCTTGTATATTTTTTCTTCTACATTCTCTGTACTTATTGATAATGCTTTTTTTCCCATTTCTAGCATTTTATTTTTATCAATAATAATTTTTTCTATACTATCATTCAAATTTGTATCTGTTAATTTTTCATTTTCTATTATAATAGCTGCACCTACTTTTTCCAAAACTTTTGCATTATACATTTGATGATTTTCACTTACATTTGGAAGAGGAATAAGTATTGATGGTTTTCCCAAGTTTGATATTTCTGTTATTGTCATTGCACCACTTCTAGCTACTATAACATCAGATATATTCATTACTTCTTCCATATTATAAATATATGGTATTATTTTTATATTTGGAATATTATTTATACTTATATTACTTTCTTGTAATTCTGCTTTTACAATATCATATTGTTTTGGTCCAGTTGCCCATACAATTTGATATTGTCTATTCATTTTAGATTTTATTATACCTATTATTGCTTCATTTATTTTTTGTGCTCCTTGACTGCCTCCAAATATTAATACTATTGGTTTTATCTCATTCAATCCTAAATTTTTTATTATATTACTTTTTTCATTTATTCCATATTCTTTTTTTCTAATCTTTACAGGTGTTCCTGTATACACTATGTTTTTTGCTTTTTTTATTCTTTCTTTTGCTTCTTCAAATGATACTAAAATTGTATCCACTTTTGGTGCTAATAATTTCACTGCCTTTCCTGGAAAAGCATTGCTTTCGTGTAATATTACAGGTATTTTATATTTCTTTGCTGCCATAACAACTGCTCCACAAATATATCCACCTGTACCTATTACAATATCTGGTTTGTATTCCTTTATTATATTTTTTGCCTGCTTAATTCCTTTATATGTTTTATATAATTTTTTTATATTTTCTATTGATAATTTTTTACTTAACCCATATGCTTCTATTGTTTTTAGTTTGTATCCTGCTTTTGGTACTAAATCATTTTCTAAACCTCTAGTTGTTCCTATAAAAATTATTTCAGAATCTTTTTGTCTATTTTTTATTTCATTTGCTATTGCAATTCCTGGATTTATGTGTCCTGCAGTTCCAGCAGCTGCAATTACAACTTTCATTCGTACCTCCTATTTTGATATTAACTATTTTTCGCTGACGCTCGTGAAATATTGAGCAATACTCCCACTTCGCAAAGTAATATAAATAATGCTGTACCTCCATAACTAAAGAACGGTAATGGCATTCCTGTTGCAGGCATTGATGATGTAACAACTGCAATATTTATTATTACTTGTATTCCAACTAATGCTGTAATACCTATTGCAACTAAACTTCCAAACATATCTGGTGCCTTCATTGCTATTATTATTCCTCTCCAGATAAATACTGCAAATAATACTATAACAATCACGCAACCTATAAAGCCTAATTCTTCTGCTAATATTGAAAAAATAAAGTCATTATGTGGTTCTGGTATATATAAATATTTTTGCTTACTTTGACCTAACCCTAATCCAAATATTCCTCCTGAACCAATTGCATATAAACTTTGTATAACTTGCCAACCAGTTCTAGTTGCATCTTTCCATGGATCTAAAAATGTTATTACTCTTGTTAATCTATATGGTGACAATATTATTAAACCTATTATCAACGGAACCCCTGCTACAGCCCCTGTACATAAAAAATGCCAAAACTTACATCCTGCCATAATCATCATTATACTGCAAATTCCTATAATTACGACTGATGCACTAAAATGTGGTTCTAATAATAACAATCCTA
Source organism: uncultured Clostridia bacterium (assembly GCA_947628835.1). Taxonomy (GTDB): domain Bacteria; phylum Bacillota; class Clostridia; order TANB77; family CAG-508; genus CAG-269. The sequence continues at coordinate 8,341 of CANRBL010000021.1, forward strand.
TTATTGGCACAAGAAATGCCATATGAAAAACCAAGCCTTTTACATATTTACCTAATATTTCTCTATTTTTTGTGAGCATAGCAGCGTAAAATATTATCATTAAAAATTTTACTATTTCTGATGGTTGTATTGATATCGAATTTGTAAAATATATCCATCTTTTTGCTTCATTAACTTCTCTACCAACAAGTAATACTAGCAATAATGCAAGTATTGATACTATGTACGCTATTTTATAAAATCTTTGGTAAAATCTATAATCAATTTTAGATATTACATACATTGCAATTAATCCTGCTATTGCAAACATTAATTGTTTCGAAAAATATTTATAGCTATTTGCATATTCAGATAATGCTGTTGGAGAACTCGCTGATAATACCATTGTTAATCCTAATGCTAATAATAGTAATACTGTTATAACCAATGTAAAGTCTACTGGATTATTTAAAAAGTATGAAAAGTTCTTTGTTTTTTTCTTTTTTTTAACCATTTTCGTATCCTTTCAATCTTTTTTCTATTATATAAAAGTTAAAACATTTAATTTATTTGTAATTCTATTTTTATATAATTTGTATAGCAACAATACACATTACTAATGTAATTAAACTAAATACTATTAATACTCTGCTTTCTTTCCAACCAGATAATTCATAGTGATGATGTAATGGTGCCATTTTAAAAATTCTATTTCCTGTCTTTTTGAAGTATAACACTTGTATTATTACTGAAACTGTTTCTAATACTGGTATTAATGCAATTATTGGTAATATTAATGGTATTTTTAAATATAAAGCCATTCCAGATATAATTCCACCTAGCAATAATGAACCTGTATCTCCCATAAATACTTTTGCTGGGTGTAAGTTAAACATTAAAAATCCCAATATTACTCCAATTGCAATACTTCCAAATATTACAATTTCTTTAACATTAAATATAATTGCTATTACAGTTAAACATGTTATTATTATTGTACATACACTTGAAGATAAGCCATCAATTCCATCAGTAAGATTTACTGCATTTGTTGTTGCAAGTATTACTAAAATTGCAAAAGGTATATATGCATAAACTGGTATATCAATATATTGCTTTATTATTGGTATATATGTTTGTGTTCCTAATTGTAATCCTTTTTGCAAAAATAATACATACATAACTGAAATTAACAGCAATCCAAACATTTTATAGCTAGGTTTTAATCCTTTTGTATTTCTCAGTACCAATTTTTTAAAGTCATCAACAAAGCCCACCACTCCAAAACCTATAGTTAAGCATAATATTGGTAACAATTTTTTTGCAATTTCATATTGTTCTTTATGTTGATAGTAAAAATATGAGCCAGTAACACAAAGTATCATTCCTATCATTATAATTATTCCTCCCATTGTGGGAGTTCCTTGTTTTCTTAAATGTGATTGTGGTCCATCTTCTCTTTCTATTTGACCTACTTTTAAAGCTTTTAATATTGGTATTATTATTATTGATAATATTATTGTAATTACAAATGATACTAATAATATTTTTGTTTGAAAATCCAATTTATCTCAACCTTTCTTTTTTATATCACATTACCTTTCAAAAACATTTTTATTATTTTTTCATTTTATCTATAATTTCTTTAACTATTATTCTTTCATCAAATGGATATTTTTTTCCATTGATTTCTTGATATGGTTCATGCCCTTTACCAGCTAATACTATTATGTCATTTTTATTTGCCATTTTTATTGCCTTTTCTATTGCTTTTACTCTATCTACTTCCATTTCATATTTACCGCTTGTTTTTTGTATTCCTTCTTCTATTTGTTTTACTATTTTTTCTGGCTCTTCTGTTCTAGGATTATCTGATGTTATTATTGTATAATCTGCTATCTTTCCAGATATTTCTCCCATTAAAGGTCTTTTTCCTGTATCTCTATCTCCTCCACAACCAAATACTGAAATTACCTTTCCTCTTGTATAACTTTTTACAGCTTGTAAAATATTTTGAAGACTTTCTGGTGAATGTGCATAATCTATCATTATAGTTAATTCTTTTTTATTATCTACTAATTCAGACCTTCCTGGTACTCTTACTGTTAATAATGCTTCTTTTATGCTTTCTGATGATATTCCTATTTTTTTTGCTACACATATTGCTGCTAATGCATTATATACACTAAATCTTCCTGGTATACCTACTTTTACTCTTTCATTTCTATCTGTTAATTTTACCTTAAAATCTACATATGAATTTGTTATTGTTATATCTTTTGCTAATACTTCTGCATAATTATCTATTCCATATGTCATTATATTACTTTCTGGAAATAATTTTGGTATTTTTGCACTATAGAAATCATCTGCATTTACTATTCCATTTTTACACATTTTAAATAATTTTAACTTTGATTCAAAATAATCTTGCATATCTGGATGTTCTTTTTCACTTATGTGATCTTCTGAAAAATTTGTAAATATTGCTATATCAAAATCACATTCATCTACTCTATGTAATTTTAAACTTTGAGATGATACTTCCATAACTACATATTCTATGCCTTGTTCTACCATATTTGCAAAAGTTCTTTGCAATTCTAAGCTTTCTGGTGTTGTTCTATCACTATCTTCTATTTTCTTACCATTAATATATGTTGCTATTGTTCCTATTAGTCCTACTTTTTTACCTTCTCTTTCTAATATTTCTTTTATCATATAAGTTGTAGTTGTCTTTCCTTTTGTTCCTGTTACTCCTATTAACTTAAATTTTTTTGATGGATTGCCATAAAAGTTTGCACTACATATTGATAATGCTTTTCTTGTATCTGGTACTTTTATTATTGTTACATTTTCTGGTATATTAAGTTTTTTATCTATATTTTCTACTATTATAACTGTTGCACCTGCTTTAATTGCGTCTTCTATGTAATTATGACCATCTACAGCAAATCCTTTTATTGCAACAAATACATAATCTTTTTCTATTTTTTGCGAATTACATTCTATTCCTTTTATTTCTGTATCAATATTTCCTTTTGCTTTTATGTCTTCTAAACCTAACAAAATGCTCTTTAATTGCATAATTTTCCTTCCTTTCTCCTTGCTATTACTTAGTTGTTCTTTTCATTTACAGTCAATTTTCTTACATTATATAACTAAAAAATTAATTTGTATAGATATTTTATAGATTTTTTTCTTTCTTTATAAATTATATGGTTATAGTTCACAGCTTATGAAGGAAACTAAAAAAACGGAATTAAGATTTTCTAAAAAGCAAAGCTTTTAAGAAAATCTAAACTCCGCATAATTATCCTCTACGTCAAGTCTATCATCATGAATGATGATGACTTTCCTAGAGTATAAAAAAAAGGAGTAACTATGTACTCCTCTTATAACTAACTATTTATTAACTTTTTTTATTCTTATATACAATACAATTGATATAATACTAATGAACATTATTGACATTATTAAAATTTTACTTGATTTTCCTGTTTTTGGTAATACTTTACTACTCGTACTATTATCTACTACTGTACTTTTTTTGTTTACAGCACTGTCTACTTGACCCTTATTATCATTATTTGTTGAACTTAATGTTTGATTTTCACTATCATTATTTGTTTGGTTTTCATTATTAATACCTGTATTTGAACTTTGTATGTCATTATTATCATTGTTTGGTATATTAGACTGTTCATTTCCTCTATTATTATTTACATCACTATTATCATTTTGATTTTCATTATTATTTGAGTTTTCAGATATAATATTTATATTTACTGTTTTTGCATTTTCTGTAAAACTAGATGATGTAATATCACTATCTACTTTAATATCAGTTGTATTTACTTTTGCTGTTGAACCTACTTGTGCATTATCTTTTACTTTAAATGTAAGTACATATACGTTATCTGATGTTATCTTTTCTGTACTATTACATATTACTTGTATTGTACCATTTACACCTAAACTAGCCCAATTATTTCCTGCAACATTTGCACTTACAAGTTCTAACTTATCTTCATCATAACTGTAAGTTGTGTCTATTCCATTTATACCATCTTCACAATTTACTGAAAGTGTTACTGTAAATGTTTCTCCTGCTTTTACAGATGTATTACTTGCAACTAAATTTGCACTTCCTGTAGCTGCATTAACACTTGTTATATTTAATACGACTACACACATCATTATAATACTTACTATTATTTTTTTTATCATTTTTATTCTTCCTTTCTTCATACAAAGGTTTTTAATATACCTTTTGTATTTTTATATTACCTTTTATCTGACTAGCTTTGCAATTTAACTTTAATAAATTATAATGTATCTGTTTTATTTAATCTATATTTATTAATTTGTAAAATATCTTGAAAGTCTGCATTTTCGTCACCATTTACATCACCAGCAATTAAATTAATTCCTTCTAATCTTTGTTTTTCTAGTCTATGTTTATTAATTTGTAAAATATCTGTAAAATCTGCAACTCCATCTTCATTTACATCACCTTTTACTGCAACATTATAATGTGATGTAGGACCTATTCTTAACCTCATTCCTGTTTTCAAATTTGTATCTTTATGGATACTTTTTCCTTCTTTATCTATAATAACCGCTTCTCCACTAGTTGTAACATTTTTCATAAATTCATCTGCTGTTGTTTTTGGAGAAACTTTTGATACATAGTCATGGCCTATTACATATTCATCAGATTGTACATCTTTTGGTGTATTTGCATCATTTGGATCTGGTGCTTCTGTTGATACCTTTATCCAATCTACTCTTGCTGTTGCAGTTCCTTTATTTCCTGCTACATCTTGAAATTCAAATGTAAATTCTCCATTTTTTGTAAATGTATATGTATCATTTACATTATTTAAAATTGTTACTTCTTCACTAGGAATTAATTTTACAACTACTTCTTCATCAGTTTCATTTTTATTACTATATTCAAAAGTTGCTGTTGGTGCAATTTTATCTATCCAATCTACTCTTGCTTCTGCTGTTCCTGTTTTATTTGTTACATCATCAATAAATTCAAATGTAAATGAACCATTTTCTGTAAATGTATATGTATCTTTACCTCCATTATTTGTAATTCTAATTTCTGTACTTGGATTTTCTAATCTTACTACAACATTTTGGTTTGTTTTGCTTGTTGTACTATAAGCTACACCTGCCGTTGGATGAGGATTTTTTGTTAAATCTTGGAATATATTAAACATTCTTGCTGTAAACCAATTTCCGTTTGAAGCTCTATCTGCTACAATTTTTATATATTGTACTTCTGTTGATTCTGGAATTTCAAAATTCTTTATTGTTTCATCATTTGCCAAATTTTTAACTTCTACTAATTTTTCCCAATCTTTTCCATTCATACTTCCATACACTGTTCCATCTAATATTTTACCATTTCCTCCTCCTGCTGGAACAAACTCTACTGCTGATAGATAAATTGGTCTATCTACTTTTATTACTATATATCTTTCTGTATCTCCTGCATTCCAATGTGAATGCCATCTTGTATTATAATTACCATCTATACAATTTTTTGCACTTCCATCATGGTTTGTTGCTTCTGTAGATACAGCTTCAATTGATAAATGAGATATTGGAACATATTTTCTTGTATATGGTTGATTGTCTTCTTTAAATGTATATGTTGCTTCTTTGCTTGCAAGCATTGTACCTGTGGCTTTTTCTCTTACTTGTATAGTTTTATCTCCTGTTAAGTTTGGTGAAGATGTATTATAAGAAGTCCATTTATCACTTTCTGTATAACGCCATTGTGAATTTAAACCTACTCCTATTACACGATTTTCTAAATCATTAGCATACCATATCTCTGGAATTTTTTGTTCTTGTATATCAATTTTATATAAATTATTTTCTTCATATCCAGTTCCAACAATATGTATATAAATATCATTTTCTGCTGTTATACTATTTATTTGTTCTTCTGATAAAGGTAATTTGTGTTCTTCATCAGCAGTAAATGTTACATCTTGCCATGTAGTTTTTCCGTCTATGCTATAATCCCAATGTATTCCTGAATTATCATAACGACTTGATAATATTATTTTTCCTGCATTCTCTCCATCAAATGAAAATGTTGCAAGTTCTGTATCCATTTGACCTAACAAATAAGATGCTACTGTTCTTGTTATGCTTGGTTGATATACTACTGAGCTGTCTTGCCAATTACTTGCCTCTGTTAATGTATTTGTTTGTAATATAGTAAATTTAAATGAATATGCATTACTTGTAAGCATTGGTTTAATTAGATTTGATAAATTATACATTGGTAATGGGAAACATTTTAAATTTTCACATAATTCTTGTGCTAATTTATAATAATCTTCCTCTGTTTTTGTACTATCTGCTTTATATAAATTTATTAATCCATACCACGCATCTATATTTATTGATTGTACATCTAATGCTTTTCTGTATAATTCTTCTTGCTTTGTTGGGTTATTTTCATATGAATCTGCTATCATTATAATTTTTTCTGATTGTTCATATGCTTCATTATGATTTAAAGCTTCTTGTGCTAAAACTATATATGATGCAGCCCAACCTTCAACATAACTATCACTTCCCCAACCTAAAGGCATTCTTAAACTTAATCTTTCAGTTTTTCCTGATTGCGCCCAACCACTTACATCATTATCTATTGTCCAATAACCATTATTATTTGCATCTTTTCTGTAATAAATTAATGCTGCATGACCTGGCTGACTTATAACAGATGATGGCGTACCATGAACACCTCTTATGTTTGAACCTATTTTTGATATTCCTCCACAAACAGCTCCACCTTCAATGTTCATCCATAATTTATATACTCCTGGTTTATATGTTACTCCATATCTTAAGAAGTCATATTTTTGATTCCACATTTCTTTATTTGCTAAGTCATGATATTCTGCTCTTGCATAATCTGGCCATATGTATTTCATATAATGATGTGGTTGTAAATATTCTTCTTCTTTTCCTGGATTTTTATCTATGTATTTTTGAGTATATTCATTTAACCACAATATTTCTTCATCATCTATTATATTATTTAAAACATAACGCATTTCTTCTATTTTTAAATCTTCAAACCATGGTGTATGGTCTTGTTTTGAAGATACTACAAATTTTCCATCTTTATGTAATTGTTTATAAATTTCATATCTTTTTACTGCATCTGATTGGTTTTCTGGACTTGTTGTATCCATCCATAATGATACTTGTGCTGAGTGTGTTAAAGAAAGTGTAATCATCATTTTCTTATATAACTCTCCATATACTGTTCCATGTGCAGTTAATGCTTTGTTATTTAAATCATCTTTATATTTTGTGTATAATCTTGTTAATACTTGTAAAGATGATATATAGTTTCCGTCTGGTTCTCCTCCTAAAATATATAATCTTATGTTTTCAACATCTGTCATTAACCACTCAATTGTTTCTTTGTTTTCTTGTTCACTTCTTACAAATGCTTGTAACAAGTCATACCCTACATTATTAACTAATTTTCTTTGTAATAATGCTAATTCATATTCTCCTTTTATTTCTTCTCCTTCATGTGCTTTTATAATTTTATCATATTCATCTAATGTTTTTATAAATGATACTGTACTTGTTGTATCTTCTACATATCCTTCTTTTACTAATTTTGCATCAGCGTATATTGCTTCATCATACCATTCTGCCCACCAATTAGGACTATTTTTATCAGCAACTAATTTTAAATATTTTGCATTTTTTATGTCTATTTGAATATATTTTGCTTCACTCCAACCATAAAATGTTTCTGATTCTAATTTTGTTTCCCATGTATTTCCATCTTTTGATGTATAAACATAAAATTTAACTCCTGTATTATAATAGTTGCTTTGCTCACTTGTGTCAACTCCTATATAAGATGTAAAATAATCATAGTTATAATTACTTAAATCGTAAACTATTTGTGATGATGCCCACGCACATACTCCTTTTATAAATTGTTGTGGACTTCCTTTTACATTTAATGAAATTAATTTATCACTATCATTTTTGTCTAATTTTATTGAATGTCCACTTGATACAAATGATTGGTCAGTTATGTAATTAATGTTTGATAAGTAACATCTTTCTTCTGTATTTGTAGCCATTACTACCGAATTTCCTGTTTTTTCTTGTACTACAAAAAATGACACTAATAAAAAGGCAAAACTAATTACTATCTTTGATAATAATTTTATTTTGTCTTTTTTATTTTTTTTATTTTTTTTCATATAAAATCCTCCTTCTACTTTCTAAGTAATCTTTCATCTAAAATTATAAACTTATTTATAATTTTATTTTTATCTATGAAAATTATAGCATATTTTTCCACTTATGTAAACATTTTTCATAAAAAAATATTAAAATATAGTTACATGTTGTTGAGTGAAAGGGTGCCATAAAATAAGTTAGAATTTCTTAAGCTTTGTAATGAGCCGAGGAATGTAATGAAAATCTTATATTTCAATGCTTTCAATACTATTATTATATAAAAACAAGTAACCATATAAATTTTTAAAAGAATGCAAAAATTATATGTTTACTTGTTTTGCTTTTATAATTAATGTTTGCTATGACTAGTAATATTATTCTATATTATACTTTGATTTTTGACTATAAGAAGTATGTAAATATTTGTGTGCCAACTTACTTCCTGGCTTTTTCAAAAATTCTTTATATATTTGCTTTATTACAGGATTTTCATGTGATTTTCTTATTGTACTTTTTTCATCAATTTTATATATACTATTTGCTCTTAATTTTCTAACATCTACTGTTGCTCGTATTTTAGAACTTTTTATTGGCTGACCTCCTCCCATTACACAACCTCCTGGACATGCCATTATTTCTATAAAATGATATGGTGATTTTCCAACTTTTATTTGTTCCATTATCTTTCTAGCATTTGATAACCCACTTGCCACAGCAATTTTTATTTCTTTTCCTGCAACATTTAATGTTGCTTCTTTTATTCCCTTTTCTCCACGTACTTCTTTATATTCTATATTATCAATACTTTTATTTTCTAATGTATCTACAGCTGTTCTTATTGCTGCTTCCATAACTCCTCCTGTTGTTCCAAATATTGCTCCTGCTCCACTTGCTTCTCCCATTGGATTATCAAAATCACTATCTTCTAATTCTGTAAAATTAATATTTGCCTGTTTAATCATTTTTGCTAATTCTCTGGTTGTTATTACATAGTCTACATCTCGTAAACCATCAACTTCCATTTCTGGTCTAGCACATTCATATTTTTTTGCAACACATGGCATTACTGATACTGTACATATTTTTTCTTTTTCTATTCCATACTTTTCAGCAAAGTATGATTTGATTATTGCTCCAAACATTTGATGTGGAGATTTACAGCTTGATAAGTGGCCTAATAATTCTCCATAATTCTTTTCAGCAAAACGTACCCAACCAGGACTACAAGATGTAATCATTGGTAATATACCTCCATTTTGCATTCTTTCTATAAATTCGTTTGCTTCTTCCATTATTGTAAAATCAGCTCCTGTATTTGTGTCAAATACTTTGTCAAATCCTATTCTTTTTAAAGCTGTTACCATTTTTCCTTTTGCATTTGTACCAATTGGCATTCCAAATTCTTCTCCTATTGCTACTCTTACTGCTGGTGCTGTTTGGACTACTACATATGTTTCTGGATTTTTTAATTTTGCCCATACCTCATTTATTGATTCTTTTTCGTGTAATGCTCCAGTTGGACATGCTTCAATACATTGCCCACAAAATGTACAATCTACATCATCTAGACTGCAATCATATGTTGTTGATATACTTGATTCAAAGCCTCTATTTATACAGTCTATTGCTCCTATTTCCTGTACTTTTTTACATGTAGATACACATCTTCTACATAATATACATTTGCTAGGTTCTCTTACTATTGATGGTGATTTTTCATCTATCTCATTTTTTGTCATTTCTCCTGAAAATTCTATATTTCTAATATTTAATTTTTCTGCTAATGATTGCAATTCACAATTTCCTGAACGTGTACATATTAAACAGTCTTTTGCATGATTTGATAACATTAAATCTAGTGTAACTTGCCTTGCTTCTTGCACTTCTTTAGTGTTCGTGTGTACTTTCATTCCTTCTTCAGCTTTTTGTATACATGATGTTACAAAGCCTCTTCTTCCTTCTACCTCTACTATACACATTCTACAGTCCCCAACTTCATTTATACCTTTTAAATAACATAATGTCGGTATGTCTATTCCTATTTTTTTCGCTGCTTCTAATATTGTTGTTCCTTCTTTTACTTCTACTTCTTTGCCATCTATATTTATTGTAACTGTTCCTTTACTCAATTTTATTTTTTCCTCCTTTTCTTGGTTTAAATACTTCGTTTCACACAGCTGTTTCATTGTTTACAATCTCCCTTCGCTCGATTGTATAAGTCATCTGTAGTTCACTCCGTTTCACACAGCTGACTTAATAGCTTTGAATGGGCATGTTGCTATACATGTTCCACATTTTATGCATTTTTGCTGATTTATTTTTCTTTTTTCTCTTGCTTCTCCTTCTATTGCTCCTACTGGACAATTTTTTTGACACAATCCGCAACCTTTACATAGTTCTTCATCTACTACTATTTTTGCTAATGCCTTACATTCTGAAGTTTTACACTTTTTATCTATTGCATGTTGTTCAAATTCTTCTCTAAAATATTTTAATGTGCTTATTACTGGATTTGGTGCACTTTGTCCCAATCCACATACACTAGCCTTTTTTATATTTAATGCTAACTTTTCTAATTTATATATGTCATATTCTTCCCCTTTTCCTGAGCATAATTTTTCCAATATTTCTAGCATTCTTTTTGTTCCTATTCTACAAGGAGTGCATTTTCCACAACTTTCTTTTACAGTAAATTCTAAATAAAATTTTGCTAAATTTACCATACACTTTGTATCATCCATTATGATTAATCCACCAGACCCCATCATTGAACCAATTTGTGTTAATGATTCATAATCTATTGGTGTGTCTAAATGCTCTGCTGGAATACAACCTCCTGATGGTCCTCCTGTTTGTGCTGCTTTAAATTCTCTTCCATTTGGTATTCCACCTCCTATGTCATATACAATTTCTCTTAATGTTGTTCCCATAGGTACTTCTACTAATCCTACATTATTTACATTTCCTCCTAGTGCAAATACTTTTGTTCCTTTTGAATTTTCTGTACCTATACTTGAATACCATTCTGCTCCATTTAATATTATTTTTGTTATATTAGCTAATGTTTCTACATTGTTTATTACTGTTGGTTTTCCATATAATCCTTGACTTGCTGGATATGGTGGTTTTACTCTTGGTTGACCTCTTTTTCCTTCTACTGACTCTAATAGTGCAGTTTCTTCTCCACAAACAAACGCTCCTGCTCCTAACCTAATTTCTATATCAAATTTAAATCCTGTTCCTAATATATTATTTCCTAATAATCCATATTCTCGTGCTTGTTTTATTGCTACTTTTAATCTATGTACTGCTATTGGATATTCAGCTCTAACATATATATATCCTTGATTTGCTCCTATTGAAAAACCAGCTATTGCCATTGCTTCTAATACACTATGTGGATCTCCTTCTAATATGCTTCTATCCATAAATGCTCCTGGATCTCCTTCATCTGCATTACATACTATGTATTTTTGTTTATTTTTTTCTTTTTGTGCGAAACTCCATTTCTTTCCTGTAGGAAATCCAGCTCCACCTCTACCTCTTAACCCTGATTTCGTAACTTCTTCAATTACTTCATCAGCAGTCATACTTGTTAATACTTTCTCCAATGCTTTATATCCATCAAAAGCAATATATTCATCTATTTCTTCTGGATTTATTACTCCGCAATTTTTTAATGCTATTCTTTTCTGTTTTTTATAAAAAGTTAATTCATCTAATTTTTCTACTGTTTTTCCATCTATATCTTTGCATAATAATCTTTGAACTATTTTTCCTTCACATATATGTGTTTGTATTATTTCTTCACAGTCTTCTGGTTTTACATGTGCGTAAAATGTTTCTTCAGGTCTTATTATTACTATAGGTCCTTTTGAACACAATCCAAAACAACCTGTCATTATTACTCTTACATTTTTTATATTTTTTTCTTTTATTATTTTTTTAAAATTTTCTAGTATTTCTGCTGATTTTGATGATGTACACCCAGTTCCTCTACATACTAATATATGTTTTTCTCTGGTATCTGCTTTTGTGTTTATTCTTAATTCTAATTCTTGCTTTTTCTTATTTCTTATTTTTTCAATTTCTTCTATTGTTTTCATATATAATCTCATTCCTTCCTTTAGGCATAATTCTGGTTGGATTTGACATATCTAAAATTGTAATTTTTTTCAACCTTTTCTCCTTCTTAATTATTTACATTTTTTCATATTTATCCATTACTTCATCAAATAGTTTAACTGTTGCATTTCCATATACTTCTTCATTTACCATAAATACTGGTGCTAATCCACATGCTCCTACACATCTTACTTCATCAATAGAAAATTTACCATCTGGTGTTACTTCTCCAGCTTCTATTTTTAATCTTTCTTTTGCTCTATCTAATAACTTTTGAGAACCTTTTACGTAACATGCTGTTCCTAAACATATTGATATATTATATTTTCCTTTTGGCGTTAATGTAAATCTTGAATAGAATGTTATTACTCCATATATTTCTGCCATAGGCATTGATAATTCTTCAGATATTACTTTTTGCGCTTGTTTTGGTATGTATCCATACTTTTCTTGTATATCATTTAATATTGCTATTAATTGGTCTTTTTCCTGTGGATATTTTTTTACTATTTTTTTGGTTTCTTCTTTTACTTTTTTATCTACACATTTCTCTTCCATTACTTCCTCCTAAAACTTTATATTTACGACAAATAATAACATAGTTTTACATTTTTTACAAGAAATATTTTAATAATTTTTAATTTACAATTACAGGTTAATGATTTTAAAAGGATAAATTTCTAAAAGCATTGAAATATAAGAATTTGAATGAACTGAAAATCTTATATTTCAATGCTTTTAAACTATTTTTATATAAAAACATTAACTTGTAGCATTTACAATAAGTTCATATAAGTTATTTTTTATAATTGTATCTGATAAATATATTTCATCTTCCATTTTATTTAATAATTGCAATAATTCTTCATTTTCATCAATTTCTTCTAATGTTTCTCTATTATAATATTTCCCATTCATAAAATAATTGTTACTTGTAACATACCCTAATCCTTTTATAAAAGAGTAATTTTTTTCAGAAAATATTGTATCTCCAATTGAAAAATTATCTTCTATATTTAATAAATCCAAAATAGTTGGCTTTATGTCAATTTTAGATAATGTTCTTCTTATATTTTCATTACTATCTATTGTTGGTACTTTTATTCCAAATGGTATATGTACATCTTTTATATAATCTTCAAATTCTGTATATGCTACTTCATTTTCTTCATATAATTTTTGTATATCTTTTACACTTGTAATTCCCGCTCCATGATCACCATATACGATTAAAATGCTATTTTCTATTAGACTCGTTTCTTCTAATTTTTTTATAAAATTTCCAAATGCATAATCTGTAAAATTACATGCTATTAGATAATCTATAAATGTTTCATTATCATATTCATAAAAATCTTCTTTATTAATTGTTAATTTATCCTCTAAGTTTGACACTCCTGTTAAATAAAATGGTATATGAGTTGTTACGCTAACTAAGGTTGTACAAAAATTGTTTTCATATGTATTCATTATATTAACAGCTTCTTCAAAAAATCCTTCATCAGAATAAAATTCTCCTGCTACTTCAATATTTTCAAATTTATTAATATCATTATATTCATCTATATGATATCCATTTTTATATACTTCTTCTCTATTCCAATATGTACTATTATTTGGGTGCATAAAAGAAGTATAATACCCTTTATTCTTTAGTGTTGAATAAATATCTAACCACGTATTATTATAATATTTTTGAAACACATATCCATTTTCCAATGGATACATTGAATTTTCCATTTCAAATTCAGAATCTGCCGTACTTCCTAATCCTTGATTATACATATCTGTACAATATATATTTTCACTAAAAAATTTATTTAAATTTGGTGTTATTTCTTTTCCATTTATTTTTTTTCCTATAATATATTCATTTAAACTTTCTAGTTGTACAATAATAACATTGCAATCTTTTGCTACTCCTGTATACTCTGTGTTGTTCGTCTTTTGCTCTATTTGTTTAGAATATAATGTTTTTATTTTTTCTTTATCTACATTGTCTCTTCCTAATATATTTTTCAAATAGTCCTTTATATCTTCATAATGATAATAATATATTGATGCATTTGAAACAATAAATGATTTATTATAATTTTTTGATATATATATATCATTTATTTTTTCTTTTACTATAAATATATTACATATTATTATAATTGAAATTAAACTTACTTTTAATGGTATGTTTCGGTATTGTATTTTATGTATTTTTTTGTATAAAATAATACTTGATATAGCTATTATAATGTTATCTATAAAAAATAATAAAACACTCTTAATATTGATTATAGATACTATTCCATTTTTTATTTCTTTTGCATATTGCATATTTTCTATTTGATATAAAGAAAGAAAATTCGTTGAATAACTGTAATATAGAAAGTTTGCATATATTATAATTGTAATCATTGTATATATTACATTTAGATATATATATCCACTTTTCTTTGTATTATTAATGGTTGGACACATAATTAATAATGATACTATTGTTAAGTATATTATAGAATTTGCTTTAATATCTATTTTTAAAAGATACTCTAATAATAATGCTTTATATATTAGTAATATTATTCCTATTATAAATATAAAATTATTTTTTAATATTTTCACATTAATTTTTTCCTTTCTAAAGCATTTATTGTTCTATTAAACTTATATTTTTTACTTTTAGCTATATTATAGTAAAAATCTTTTTATTTATCAATATTATTTTTTAGTTAAAATAATAGATTGCTACAGGTTAATGGTTTTAAAATGATAAATTTCTAAAAGCATAGAAATATAAGATTTTCACTACATTCCTCGACTCATTACAAATCACATTCGTCATTTCATTCAAATTCTTATATTGCTATGCTTTTTAGAGTATATTACACTATATATCAACAAATATTTAATAACCAATACGGTATAAAGTATAAATTTCCTTCCTTTTTCAAAATATCTTTTGTAACAATAATTCCAAACTTAGCTTCATTAATTCCTTTATTAGAATGTTCTTCAATAAATTTATTAATAACTTTTACATCTGAATTTTCTATTTGATTAGTGTATTTAACTTCAATAGGAATAATATCTACATTTCTATCTATAATTATGTCTATCTCTTCCTTGTCAGAATTTCTATAATAATACTGTTTATAATTTTCTTTCTCACATAATAATCTAAAATCAAACTCTACCATTGATTCTACAATATGTCCTGCTATATCATTATCAATATTTTTTTGCTTAAGTAAACTATTTTGTATTCCATTATCCAAAATACTTAATTTTTTATTAGTTCTTATTATTTTTGCCATATTATTCGAATAATTCTCTAGTATATTAATTAAAAAAGCTTGTTTTAGATAACCCAAATATGTCATTATTGTTACTGTATCAATACCAAAAGTAGTTGCTATTCCTGAATATGCAAAAGTCTGTGAATTATTTGCAGCAATATAGTATAATAATTTTTCTAATATCTCTGGCGATTTTATATTATATATTGTTAAAATATCTTTATATATTCCACTCGTTATAATATCCTCTGATAATTGTTTTTGCCATATTTCAATATCTTTAACTTCAAAATATTCAGGGTATCCTCCAACTAGAATGTATCTTTTTAAAATCTTTTGTATTTTTAACTTTAAATCTTGATTATAATATATTTTTTCTAATTCTTTTATTGTTTTATCTAAATCATTTAAATCAATTTTAAGAAGTTTTATATCTTCCTCTTTAGAAATATATGTCATATAAAAGTTCATAAATTGGTTAAATGTTAATGGTAATACATATATTTTTTCGATTCTTCCTAACAAAGACTCATTTGCATCTTTAAATAAATGCATAGACGATGAACCTGTTATAATAAATTTAATATTATATTTTCTATCAAAATATGTTTTCAAATAATTTTGCCAATTTTTTATAAAATGTATTTCATCAATAAAAACATATACCTTTGATGTAAGTTTTGATATATTTTCCTCTAATATTTCATTAAAATACACATCTAATACATCTGATAATTTGTCATTTTCATCAAAAAATAAACTTGGATCATCTCCGCTAAATAACAATATTCTTTTATTATCTACTTCTTTTTCTTCAAGTAAATAATTTATTGTTTGATATATTAAAGTAGATTTGCCAACTCTTCTTGGACCAATAATACTTAAAATTCTTTTATTATTAATTTTCTCTATGATATCACTAAATTCATTTCTTTTTCGCCCTAGTAAAAATTGCTCATTTATTTTCTCATCATTCCACCAAGGATTTGTAGCTATTAAACTCGATTTAACATTCATCTTATCCCTCCTTCTTCTTATTATAAGTATTTTTTTAATCATTATAACATTTTTGTTGAATTAATTCAATATATTATTTATTTTTCAATATTATTTTTCATTCAAAGTGAAAGATTTGCAAAAATATTGCAAATCTTTCACTTTGTTTTTTCAAATATATACATCTCTAAATTTTAATATTTTATAAAAATTTTATTTCCTTTATTTATTTTAATTCCTTCAGTAGGAATTTGTTCCTTAATTGTCTCTTTTAATAACTTTTTCTGCTTCTTTTATTGATAATCCTATTATATTTGGAACGCTTACCTCTTCTATTACTTCTAGCTCTTCTTGATTTCCTTGATTTACTTCTAAATAAGGAAGAATTTTACTAAATATTTGACCTCCAACAGGTGCTGCAACACCACCTCCCTGTGTTATGCCTCGTTTATTGCAGTTAATATTTTAGTTTTATTTTTTAGCATACTTATTAAAATTCTTTATATAAATACTATTTTTCATAATGTTTACAATAATAATATAATATTTTTTTATTACTATTATAAATTGCTGTTTTATACCACTCTATTTTTCTATTATCCAATATATCTCGATTTTTTTCTATAATATTATAATCTCTATCAATTTCAACTAAATAATAGTATGATTCTCCCAAATTATTTATATTAAATTTTTTATAATCATCAATAAATTTATCCTTAAATGGTTTACTTGTCCAGTTTTCATCATTGTTTATTTGCATTTTAATTTTATTTGCTTGTTCTTCATTAAAATATATAGCATAACATTCGCCATA
>CANRBL010000022.1 GCA_947628835.1 uncultured Clostridia bacterium
ATAGAAATGGTTTAACAAAAGGTATGGGAAAACCTGAACCTTTGAAATATAGAAAAGCTTGGAGTAGAAGAATAAATCAGGAACATCGCCTTGTATATAATTTTGATGAAAATCAAAATCTCGTTATTTTATCTTGTAATGGACATTATGAGGATTAATATATAATTAATATCAGCAATTTTTTAAATAAATGGAGTTCGGATTTAGAAAGTTTCAGTTTGCCAAATAAAGAAAAACACCAGAGTATCAATAAGTTCACTAAAATTATTGATACTCTATTTTTATATTATGTTACAATTCACTGTTAGATGAAATATTATAGAGTTCTTAAATAATTAACTTTTAGATAAGTTTGTGTGTCGCAACTTCCATAATATAAAAAATAGTATGTAAGTTGCTCCAATCGCCCTTCGTTTCACTACGGTTGATCGCTTACGCACTTACTTAAAAGTTAATTATTTAAGAATGTTTTTATTTATAAGCTGTGAAATGTAACTATATTATAGAAAACAAATAAAAAAATATAAAAAAGTGTTGTAAAAATCTTCTATTGTGATACAATAATACAAAGAAATAGTGTTATAATATTGCAATGTGGTAAGAAAGTTAAGTTGAAAAATTTAGAAAAAATGAAACTTATAGTTTTTATTTTCAAGAAAAGGAGATTGAATAATGAAAGAAAATTGGTTTAATAAAGATATAAAAGAAATTGAACAAAAATTAAATACAAATATACAAACAGGATTAACAAAAAATCAAGTAGAAGAAAAGAAAAATGAATATGGACTTAATGAATTAAAAGCAACAGAAAAAAAATCATTATTATATAAATTCATACAGCAATTTAAAGACTTTTCAATTATAGTATTAATTATAGCAGCAATAGTATCAGGAGTAGTAGGAATGGTAGAAGGAGAAGGCATAACAGATACAATAGTTATATTAATAGTAGTATTAGTAAATGCAATAATAGGAGTAGCTCAAGAAAGTAAAGCGGAAAAATCATTAGAAGCATTACAACAATTAAGCGACCATGCTGCGAAAGTTATAAGAAATGGAAATATGCAAGTAATACCAGCAAAAGAATTGGTACCGGGTGATGTATTAATAATAGAAACAGGAGATTTTATACCAGCAGATTTAAGAATTATAGAAGCGGTTAATTTAAAATCACAAGAATCATCACTTACGGGTGAATCTGTTCCAGTAGAAAAAAATCATAATAAGATAGATGATGAGAATATTGGACTAGCAGATAGAACAAATATGTTATTTTCATCAAGTTTAATAACATATGGTAGAGGTAAAGCGGTAGTAGTAGAAACAGGAATGAATACAGAAGTTGGGAAAATTGCAAATATGCTAAATGCAGAAGAAGATGAAGAAACACCATTACAAGTTAAATTAAATAAGTTAGGTAAAACATTAGGAATTGTAGCTCTAGTAATATGTATTGTAATATTTTTAATAGGAATAGCACAAGGAAAAGAAACATTATCAATGTTTATGACAGCAGTTTCATTGGCTGTAGCTGCAATTCCAGAGGGATTGGCAGCAGTATCAACAATTGTATTAGCCATAGGAGTACAAAAAATGGTAAAGAAAAATGCAATTGTAAAAAAATTACCAGCTGTAGAAACATTAGGAAGTAGTACAGTAATATGTTCAGACAAAACAGGAACATTAACACAAAATAAAATGACAGTAGAAAAAATATTTTGGAATAGAAAATTACAAGATTTAAATGAAATACAATTAGAAAATGATGGAGAATTAGAAAAATTAGTATATGCAAGTATGCTATGTAATGATACAAAAATATCTGATAATAACAAATTGAATGGAGATCCAACAGAAACAGCATTAGTAGATATGGGATTAAAGTTACAAATTGATAAAGATATATTTGAAAAATTTCCTAGAATAGATGAAATTCCTTTTGATTCTGAAAGAAAATTGATGACTACTGTTCATAAATATAATGAAAAATATATTGTTTTTACAAAAGGAGGAGTTGATGAGTTATTATTAAGATGTAATTCATATATTGAATATGGTAATATAAAAACTAATTTAGAAGAATATAAAAAAGAAATACATGAAAATAATGAAGCAATGGCAAAAGAAGCATTAAGAGTGTTAGCTATGGCATATAAGGAATTAGACCATAAACCATCAAAGGAAGAAGTGCAAAATATAGAAAAAGATTTAATATATATTGGTATGGTAGGTATGATTGACCCACCAAGGGAAGAAGCAAAACTTGCAGTAGAAAAGTGTAAAACAGCAGGAATAAAAACAGTAATGATAACAGGTGATCATAAAATTACAGCAATTGCAATAGCAAAAAAATTAGGAATATTAGAAGACGAGAGCGAGGCACTAACAGGGGCTGAATTAGAAAATATATCAGATGAGGAACTAGAAAAAAATATTAGAAAATATTCAGTATATGCAAGAGTATCTCCTGAACACAAAGTAAAAATTGTAAGAGCATGGCAAAAAAATGGAGAAATAGTTGCAATGACAGGAGATGGAGTAAATGATAGCCCAGCATTAAAAAGAGCAAACATTGGTTGTGCAATGGGAATAACAGGAACAGATGTAGCAAAGGAAGCTGCTGATTTAATACTTACAGATGATAATTTTGCAACTGTTGTATCAGCAGTAGAAGAAGGAAGAAGAATATATGATAATATTTTAAAAGTAATTCAATACTTATTGTCAAGTAATGTAGGGGAAATTATAGTATTATTACTTGCTACATTATTTGCACCAATAATAGGAAATTGGTGTGGAATATCAAATATATCAACACTTGAAGTGTTACTTCCTATCCATATATTATGGATAAATTTAGTAACAGATTCTTTACCAGCATTAGCACTAGCTTTTGACCCTGCCAATAGTGATATAATGAATAGAAAACCTTTAAAGCCTACTACAGGTGTATTTACAAAAGGTATGACATTTAGAATTATATATCAAGGTGTGATGATTGGTTTACTAACACTTATAGCATTTATAATAGGTTTAAAAACAACAACTATTCCGATTGAAGGTCTTACTTTAGATGAAACAAAAATTGAAATAGGTCAGGCAATGGCATTTATTGTATTATCTTTTGCAGAATTAGTACACGTATTTAATGTGAGAAATAACCAAAAATCAATTTTTAAAACAAGTGTAACTAATAATAATAAATTGTTATTAGCAGTTGGAGTGTCATCAATTCTAGTACTTGCAATATTATTGGTTCCTACATTGAGAAAGATATTTAGTATACCAGTTTTACCAAGAAATAATATAATAGAAGTGGTATTGCTTGTAATTGCTCCAATAATTATAGTAGAGATATTTAAAGCTTTAAAAATAAATGGAAAAGAGGCATAAAATATATAATGCATATATTGTTATAGAAAAGCAAATTTAAGGAGGTATTACATTGCTTAGTTTAAAAGGAATAACAAAAAATTATTTATCAGGGGAAAATCAAGTTCAGGCATTAAAAGGAATAGACATAGAATTTAGAAAATCAGAATTTGTATCAATATTAGGTCAAAGTGGATGTGGAAAAACAACACTATTAAATATAATAGGAGGCTTAGACAGATACACATCTGGTGATCTTATAATAAATGGAAAATCAACTAAAAAATTTAAAGACAGAGATTGGGATGCATACAGAAATTATTCAGTAGGATTTGTATTTCAAAGTTATAACCTAATTCCGCATCAAACTGTATTATCAAATGTTGAACTTGCACTTACAATATCAGGAGTTTCAAGAGAAGAAAGAAAAGCAAGAGCAATAAAAGCATTAGAAGAAGTAGGATTAAAAGACCAAATATATAAAAAACCAAATCAAATGTCAGGAGGTCAAATGCAAAGAGTAGCAATAGCAAGAGCGTTAGTAAATGACCCAGACATAATATTAGCAGATGAACCAACAGGAGCATTAGATACAAAAACAAGTGTTCAAGTAATGGAAATATTAAAGAAAATATCAAAAGATAAATTAATAATAATGGTTACACATAACCCAGAACTTGCAGAAAAGTATTCATCAAGAGTTATAAAGTTACTAGATGGAAAAATAACTGACGATTCTAATCCATATAATAGTGAAAATGAAGAAAAAGTGGAAGCAAAAACAGGAAAAACAGCTATGAGCTTTTTAACAGCATTATCTTTAAGTTTAAATAATTTAATGACAAAAAAAGGGAGAACATTTTTAACTGCTTTTGCAGGAAGTATAGGAATTATAGGAATAGCATTAATTATGTCTTTATCAAATGGTATACAAACATATATAAATAAAGTAGAAGAAGATACATTGTCATTGTATCCTATAACAATTGAGGAAGCTACAATAGATGTTTCAAGTATGATGAATACATTAATGGGAGAAAACCAAGATACAACTAACAGAGAAGAAAATAAAATATATTCAAGAGAAATTATGGGAGATATGTTAAGTACAGTATCAACAAAAATACAAACAAATAACTTAAAAGATTTTAAGCAGTATTTAGAAAGTGAAGGTAATAAGATAGCAGAAAATTCAAATTCAATTCAATATAACTATAATTTGGATATTAAATTATACAAAGAAAACACTGATAATGGAATAGTTCAGGTAAATCCAAGTACAGTAATGAAAGTATTAGGAATGCAACCAGAAGATGACACACAGCAAGCAGAAGTAGCTATGAGTTATACTTCAACAGATGTATGGCAAGAATTGTTAGACAATAAAGATGTGCTAAAATCGCAATATGATGTAATATCAGGAAATTGGCCAACTGCATATAATGAGGTTGTTTTAATTGTAGATGAAAATAACGAAATAAGTGATTATACATTATATTCATTAGGAATAAAAGACCAAAATGAATTAAAAGAAAAATATCAATCAATGTTGAAAGGAAATGAGCTAGAAAAAACAGAAGTAGAAAGTTTTTCATATGATGATTTATTAAATTTAAAATTTAAATTATTACTAAATACAGATTATTATGAAAAGCAAAATAATATTTGGCAAGATAAATCAAATGATGAAACATATATGAAAGAAAAAATAGCAAATGCTGAAGAAATTAAAGTAGTAGGAATTATAAAACCAAACGAAGAAGCTATTGTTGCAGAAAGTAGTGGACTTATAGGATATACAAAAGAACTTAAAGAATATGTAATAAATAAAGTTAATAATTCACAAATAGTTAAAGAACAAAGAGATAATGAAACAATAAATGTATTTACAGGATTACAATTTTCAGATGAAACAAATAGTGCATCTGGTTTTAATTATAATGAATTAACTGATGAACAAAAAGCATATATGTCTACATTAAGTGATGAAGAATTAGCAAATTTAATGTCATCATATTCACAAAATGCAAGTGGTACATATGAAACAAATTTAAAGAAATTAGGGGCAGTAGATTTAGATTCTCCTAGTAGTTTAAACATATATCCAAAAGACTTTGAATCAAAAGAAACTATACAAAATGCAATAGAAGAATATAATGAGCAACAAAGAAATAATGGAAAAGAAGAAAATGTAATAAATTATACAGATATGGTTGGAATAATGATGTCATCAGTTACTTCTATAGTTGATGTTATAAGTAATGTGTTAATAGCCTTTGTAGCAATTTCACTTATAGTTTCTTCTATAATGATAGGAATAATAACATATATATCAGTATTAGAAAGAACAAAAGAAATTGGAATTTTGCGTAGTATAGGAGCTTCTAAAAAGGATATTTCAAGAGTATTCAATGCAGAAACATTTATTGTGGGAATTGTAGCTGGCTTATTAGGTATTGGTATAACGTTATTATTAAATATTCCAATAAATATTGTTATAAAAGCAATAACAAACATTTCAGGAATTGCCAAATTACCTGTACAAGGTGGAGCAATTTTAGTAATAATTAGTGTATTGCTTACAATGGTAGCAGGATTAATTCCAGCAAAATTTGCAGCAAAAAGAGATCCTGTGGAAGCATTAAGAACAGAATAAATGGAAGGATAGTGATTTTAGTGAAAATAGGTATAGTTGGTTTACCAAATGTAGGAAAAAGTACAATGTTTAATAGTATAACAAAAGCTGGAGCAGAATGTGCAAATTATCCATTTTGTACAATAGAGCCAAATGTAGGTGTAGTTGCAGTACCAGATGAAAGATTAGATAATTTAGAAAAAATGTATAATCCACAAAAAGTAACACATGCAATAGTTGAGTTTGTTGATATAGCAGGCTTAGTAAAAGGAGCAAGTAAAGGAGAAGGTTTAGGAAACAAATTTTTATCACATATACGAGAAGTGGATGCAATAGCACAAGTAGTAAGATGTTTTGAAGATTCTAATGTGGTTCATGTAGATGGAAGTGTAGATCCAATAAGAGATATTGAAACTATTAATTTAGAACTTATATTTGCAGATATAGAAACTGTAAATAAAAGAATAGAAAAAGCACAAAAACAATTAAAGGCAGATAAAAAAGCACAAGTAGAAATAGATTTATTACAAAAAATAAAAAATAATTTAGAAAATGGAATTTCAGCAAGAGCAATTGAATTTAATGAAGATGAAAAAGAACTTATGAAAGATTTATTTTTACTTACATCAAAGCCAATTATATATGTAGCAAATATTTCAGAAAGTCAAATAGGACAGGAAAATAATGATGAATTAATTACTAAAGTAAGTGAATATGCTAAAAAAGAAAATGCAGAAGTTGTATCTTTGTGTGTAAAAATGGAGGAAGAACTTTCTGGCCTAGAAGATAATGATAAAAAGGAAATGCTAGAGGCATTAGGATTACAAGAATCAGGATTGGATAAATTAATAAAGAAAAGTTATGATTTATTAGGATTAATGTCTTTTTTAACGGCAGGGGAACCTGAAGTAAGAGCATGGACTATAAAAAAAGGAACAAAAGCACCACAAGCAGCAGGAAAAATTCATTCAGATATAGAAAGAGGATTTATAAAAGCTGATGTTGTATCTTATGAAGATTTAATAAGAGAAGGCTCAATGGTGGCAGCTAGAGAAAAAGGATTAGTTCGCTCTGAAGGTAAAGATTATATAATGCAAGATGGAGATATAGTGTTGTTTAAATTTAATGTTTAAAAAATTTGAAATAATAAATTACTAAAATATAATACACTATAAATTATATTAGCTTATACTATTTATAAAGGGTCAGGCACTTTTATTTTTCTAAAACATATAATTGTATGTAGAGGAAAAATGGAGGTGCTTTTATGTTTTCATTACTTACAATTACAGGTTTTTTAGAATTTTTGAAATCAGCAATATTTGTTGTTGGATATATACAAAGTAGTAGCTTGTTTCCAGAACCATTAAGTTCTGAAGAAGAAAAACAATGTCTACTAAAAATGGAACAAGGTGATGATGAAGCAAGAAATCTTTTAATAGAAAGAAATCTACGATTAGTGGCACATGTATGTAAAAAATACGCAAATACTAATGTAGACCAAGATGATTTGATTTCAATTGGTACTATAGGTTTGATAAAAGGAATAAATAGTTTTAAAATAGAAAAAGGTGCAAAGCTTTCTACATATGTATCAAGATGTATAGATAATGAAATATTGATGCACTTAAGAGCAACTAAAAAAACAAATTCAGAAGTATATTTAAATGATCCAATAGGTAAAGATAAAGATGATAATGTAGTAACATTACAAGAAGTTTTAGAAAATGATGACAGAAGTATAGAGGATACAGTTGATTTAAAAATGAAAATAAAAAAATTATATAATAAAATAAAAGAAGTATTAAAAGATAGAGAAAAAACTATAATAGAGTTAAGATTTGGATTAGATGGAAATAAACCTAAGACTCAAAATCAAATAGCGGAAATGATGGGAATTTCTCGTAGTTATGTATCAAGGATTGAAACAAAAGCAATAGGAAAATTAAATAAAGTTTTTGATAAAGAACTATAGTGTTACAATTGTTTCTTTATAGATTGTATTGAATAATTGTATTGGTTATGGTAAAATGCTAAAAAATAAGTAAAAAAGGAGATGATAACAAATGTTGGAATTAGAAGAAAATGAGAAGGAAATAGAAAAATTAATAGAAAAAATGAATAGATTAGGTGATTCACTTTGACATCAAAAATTTAGAAAAAGAGTTGCAGGAATTAGAAAGTCAAACAGTAGAAGAAAATTTTTGGTTAGATACAAAAAAATCAAATATAGTATTAGAAAGAATAAAGAAAATAAAAGAAAAATGTATAACATATAGAAAAATAGATAATGAACTAATAAATTTGAAGGAATTATCAGAATTAGTATTGGTGGAATATGATGAAGATTTAGCCAGAGAAGTCATAACAAATACAAAAAATATGAGTAAAAAAGTAGAAAAATTAGAATTAGATACATTGTTATCAGGAAAATATGATAGTAATAATGCAATTGTTACAATACATCCAGGAGCGGGAGGAACAGAATCTCAAGATTGGGTAGATATGTTATATAGAATGTACGTAAGGTGGGCAACTAAGAACAATTATAAGTTAAATGAATTAGACTATTTAGCAGGTGAAGTTGCAGGTATAAAAAGTGTTACATTTGAAGTAATTGGAAATAATGCATATGGATATTTAAAATCTGAACATGGTGTACATAGATTAGTTAGAATTTCGCCATTTGATAGTGGTGGAAGAAGGCATACTTCTTTTGCATCTGTAGAAGTGTTACCAGAAATAACAGATGATATAGATATTTATATAAATCCAGATGATATAAAAATGGATGTATATAGAGCTTCAGGAGCAGGAGGCCAACACATTAATAAAACATCATCTGCTGTAAGATTAACACACATTCCTACTAATATAGTAGTTAGTTGTCAATCAGAGCGTTCACAATTGCAAAATAGAGATAATGCAATGAAAATGCTAAAATCAAAACTTTTAGATTTAAAAGAAAAAGAACAAAAAGATACAATTGAAGAATTAAAGGGAGAACAAAGAGATATTGCATGGGGAAGTCAAATACGTTCATATGTATTTTGCCCATATACTCTTGTAAAAGATCATAGGACAGGCTATGAGGTGGGTAGCGTTGAATCAGTAATGAATGGAAATTTAGATGGATTTATAGAAGAATATTTAAAATTTTATAATTCGCCAAGCTAATATTTTATGATGTATAATGAAAAATAAATGGTTGACCTAAAATGAATAAAGTAAGTAATAATATATTTTTGTCAAAAAGAGTTACAAATAAATGAATAAAAGAATATAATTTTATAGGAGTAATGTTTAAATTTAAATATTGCCTGTACAAACTATAAAGAAGGTGCCATATGGATACAATAGTATTAAAATTTGGTGGAAGTTCAGTTGCAGATAATATAAGATTAAATTTAGTAGCTGAAAAAATAATTGAGTTATATAATAAAAATAATAATATAGTAGTGGTAGTTTCAGCACAAGGTAAGACAACAGACAAGTTGATAAAAGAAGCAAATGAATTGTGTAGTATGCCTAAGGAAAGAGAATTAGATGTGTTATTAAGTTCAGGAGAACAAATGTCTATGGCAAAATTAGCAATTTTACTAAATAGATTAGGTTATGAAGCAATATCTTTAACAGGCTGGCAAGCAGGAATACAAACAAGTAATACAAACCAATATGCTGTTATAGAAAATATTGATACATCAAGAATAGAAAAAGAATTAGAACAGAGAAAAATAGTAATAATAGCAGGATTCCAAGGCATAAATGAAAATATGGATATTACTACATTGGGAAGAGGTGGATCAGATACAACTGCAGTAGCTATAGCTGCAAGTTTAAATGCAAAACATTGTTATATTTTTTCTGATGTAGATGGAGTGTATACAACTGATCCTAATAAAGTAACTATTGCAAAAAAATTAGAAGAGTTATCATACTCCGAAATGCTAGATATATCAAGTGAAGGAGCAAAGGTATTGCATAATAGATGTGTTGAAATTGGAGAAAAATTTCACATACCAATAATAACAAAATCTACATTTAATAATAAGCCAGGAACAATAATTAGCGATAAAATAGAAGGAACTTCAGTAAAAAGCATAGTAAAAAATGATGATGTAATATTTATAAATGCTAAAGCACCTAAATATACCACAAAACTTTTATTAGATATTTATCATACTTTTATAGACAATGATATAGTAGTCAAAAATTTAATAAATAATAGTAATTATAATTTAGATATATCATTTTATATAAAAAATGATGTTTTTAATAAGTTTGCAAATTTACTAGAAAATAAATTAAATTCATTAGAGTGTAGCTATAAAAATGTATCAAGAATTTCTATTATTGGTTATGGAATATTAAATAATAATGAAATATTGAAAAAAGCACTAAAAATAGTAGATATAAATAATCTTGAAATTTTAAATACTGATATAAATGAGTCAAAAATATCATTAGTTTTTAAAGAAACTGTATCAAATACAATTTTAGAACAATTGCATAAGGAAATAATTGAATAATGGATATTTTACTTTTATTATAGATATAGAATGAATTTTTTATAATAGAAAATGTCAGCATAATTTTCTTTTGAAATAAAATATATATTTTTCAAAAATGCTCGTTCAAATAATTTTCAATGCGCTTTTTTCAAAATTATATATTTTATTTCACTTGGAATTGCAAAATAAAAAGTTGTAAATAGTAACTTATATTTTATTGTAACAAAAATGAAATATAAAAAACTATTGTATTTTTTATATTTATTGGTATAATAAGTAAATAAGAAAATAAAATTTGGTTATTATAAAGATATAATCTTATAAAATAGAAGAATGGAGGTAAAGATGTTAAAAAAAGTAGCAATACTCGCAAATGGAGGAGATGTATCTGGTTTTAATGCAGTTATAAGAGCGATTGTAAAAACAGCAGAAAACAATAATGTAGAGTGTTATGGATTTATAGATGGATATAATGGTTTATTAAAGAACGAATATGAAAGATTAAGCACATCAAATTGTTCAGTTGCATCAGGAATTTTGCCTAAAGGAGGTTCTATAATTGGTTCATCTACAAATGCAAATGTTTTTAATTATAAAGTAGAAGAAAATGGACAAGTAGTATATAAAGATTTATCTGATATATGTGTTCAAAACATAAAAGATGATGGATTTGATTGTTTGTTTACTTTAGGAGGAGATGGAACTCAAAAATCTGCTAGGGATTTCTCAACAAAAGGTGTAAATATTATAGGAGTTCCAAAAACAATAGATAATGATGTTGCGTGTACAGAGATTACATTTGGGTATAATACGGCAGTTTCAGTTGCAGCAGAAGCGTTAGATAGATTACACACCACAGGAGAAACACATCATAGAATAATGGTATTAGAAGTTATGGGAAGATATGCTGGTTGGATAGCTTTAGAATCAGCTATAGCAGGTGGAGCTGACATTGCATTAATACCAGAGATACCTTATGATATAAATAAAGCAGTTGAAAAAATAAATCAAAGAAAAAATGCTGGGAAAAATTTTAGTATAGTAGTTGTTGCAGAAGGTGCTGCACCACAAGGTGGTAGTATAACTATAGCAAGCACAAGAGATAATGGAATTGGTGTGGATAATACAAAGTTAGGTGGAATTGGACAAATAGTTGCAAAAGAGTTAGAAAAATTAACAGGATTGGAAGCTAGAAATACAACATTGGGATATATGCAAAGAGGAGGAACTCCAACAGCTTTTGATAGGGTACTATCAACTAAATATGGAGCAAAAGCAATGGAGCTTGCTTTAGAAGGTAAATTTGGAGTATTAACAGTTATAAAAAATGGTAAATTAGATTATGTATCTTTAGAAGATGTTGTTGGAAATAATACAAAAATTGGAGCAGTGTCTGGTAATACAGCAGAAAGTAATATAAGAAAAATTACGATGGATCATGATTTAGTAAAAACAGCATTAAATATAGGAATTTGTTTAGGAAATTAATTGAAGGTGAATAATTGAAAGTAATTAAACTTTCATTCCCATGTGTGCCTTTGAGCGGAACGAGAAAGGAATGGAATTTAAAATGAAAAAAAAAGTATTAATTGGTTGTTTAGTAGTAATTCTTCTGATTATAGGAATAATTTTTATTATGACTTTTAACAAAACATCTAATATAAATAATATATATAAAATGTTAATGAATAGTAAGGAATATTCGTTTATTATGCAAAAAGATGATAATCACAAAATTATAATGGCAAAAAAAGGTGATGACTTATGTATAGATATGTATGAAGATGATGAGCATAATACAACTTTAATAAAAGATAAACAAACATATTTTATTGAACATTCAGAACAAGTCTTTTACCAATATGATAGTAATGAAGATATAGAATCAAATGTGGTAACAGAGGAATTAGAAAATATTGCAATAAATAAACCAGAATATAAAACTGGAAATGAAATTATAAATGGAACTAAATATAAGTATGAGGAATATGAAAATTTTTCTGCTTTTTTAATGACAATTAGCGATATTAATGAAGAAAATATAAAAACTAGATTTTACTTTGATAATAAAGGAAATTTATTATATATAAAAACAATTTCTGAAACTCAAGAAGAATTGCTAAGTATAAAAATTTTACTAAATACAGAGGATAGTTTATTTGAAATTCCAAATGGTTATACAAAAGTATAAATTGTTATAAAATTAAAAATTTTTAATTTTGTAATATTAAAATTAGATATATAATTTTAAAAAGTCATATTGACATTTATTATATAAAAGTAAATTTTATGTTAAAAAATAAATATACAAAGGAGGAATTATAAATGGAAAATGGAAAAAGAATAGAAATACCATTAGTAGTATTAATTTTAATTGTTGTAGTGGTTATTGTAGGAATATTAGCATATAAATGGTTTATAGGAAGAACTGAGGAAGAAAGTGCATCAAACGAGTCTAATAGAATAACAAATACAACGACGGTAGATTCTTATACAGGAAATAATACAACTAACGGAAATACATCTAATACAAATAGAAACAATACATCTAATACAAATAATTCGTCTAATACAAGCAAAAATAATACATCTAATGTAAATAGTTCAAATACAAATAGTAATTCTAGTACAAATAGAAATAATACAAATAGTTCAAGTAATAATTCTATTGTAAGTAGTGGAAATATATCAAATAGTACAAATAATGCTAGTTCTAGTAATTCAACAAATACAGGTAATGTAAATAGTAATGTAAGTAATGTTACTGTAAATACAACTTCACAAAATACAAATAATTTATAAAAAAACGAAAAAATAGAATCAAATGTAAAATATGCAATGCAGGAGTGAGGCTGTGTCAATTTTTGATACATGCTAATATTCCTGCTTTTTGTATACAAAAAAAGCACATATAAATATTTGCAATGAAGATTTTATATGATGATATAAAAATGAGGTAGCACAATGTAAAATAAGGAGAATAAAAAAGAAATAAATTAATACTTTTTTGAATATTTTTAATAAATTTACAAAAAATAATAATACAACTACAAATTGTATGAGAGGAGAAAAGTTTAAAAATGTATAATTTTAGAACAGATTTAGCAGTAGAGAGAAGGAATATATATCGTAAGATATATAAAGTAGATAATGAAGTTGAAGGTGTTGAATGTACGGAAAACAAAATAAATGAAAATATAAGTGTTTCAAGAGTAAAAATTACAGATGAGAATGGAGAAAAAGCAATAGGAAAACCAAGAGGAAATTATATTACAATAGATATAAAAAAACTAAAATTAGCAGGGGAAGAAGAAATTCAAAAATCATCAGAAGTATTATCACAAGAATTAAAAAATATAATAGATATGCATATAGACAAACAAGGAGAAATATTAGTTGTAGGATTAGGAAATGTATATGTAACACCAGATGCTTTAGGACCAAAAGTAATAAATGATATTGATGTAACAAGGCATTTAATAAATTACTTACCAAATTATGTAGAAGAAGGAACGAGAATGGTAAGTGCAATATCACCGGGAGTACTTGGAACGACAGGAATTGAAACTGTAGAAATATTAAAAGGTATTGTAGAAAATATAAAACCAAAATTATTAATAGTTATTGATGCACTAGCTTCAAGAAGTATTGAAAGAATTAGTAGTACAATTCAAATATCAGATACTGGAATTGTGCCAGGAGCAGGAGTTGGTAATAAGAGAAAAGAAATTAGTAAAAATACTTTAGGAATACCAGTTGTTGCAATAGGAGTTCCAACAGTTGTAGAAAGTGCAGTATTAGTAAATGATTGTTTAGATGTATTTATAGAAAAATTGCAAAACGAAGCAAGGTCAAATGAGTATTTAAATAAATTAAAAGAAGAAGATAACTATGAAGAAATAAAAGAAGCATTGATTCCAAATGAATACAACTTTATTGTTACGCCAAAAGAAATAGACGAATTAATAGAAAATATGAGTAGTGTAGTAGCAAGAGGAATAAATATGAGTTTGTAACAATTTTTATCAGTTAAGAATAAAGAATAATATACTACTTGATTTTTATTATAAAATAGTGTAAAATGTATGAAGTACAATAAAATTTAGAATTATAAAGAAAATTTGAAAGGAGAAATAATTATGGCAGCAGTTTATTCAGCAGGAGATTTTAGAAATGGAACAACATTTGAAATGGAAGGTAATGTATTTAGAGTTGTAGAATTTCAGCATGTAAAACCAGGAAAGGGAGCAGCATTTGTTAGAACAAAATTAAAAAATGTAATAACAGGAGCAGTTTTAGAAAAAACATTTAACCCATCAGATAAATTTCCTGGAGCAGAAATTGAAAAAAAATCAATGCAATATTTATATAATGATGGTGGTTTATATTATTTTATGGATAATGAAACTTATGACCAAACACCATTAAATGAAGATCAATTAGGGGATTGTTTGAAGTACTTAAAAGAAAATATAACTGTATCAATACTTTCATATAAAGGAAAAGTATTTGCAGTAGAACCACCAATATTTGTAGAGTTAGAAGTTACATATACTGAACCTGGGTTTAGTGGTAACACGACAACAACTTCAGGAAAGCCAGCAACATTAGAAACAGGTTTAGAATTAACCGTTCCGCTATTTGTAAATATAGGAGATGTATTAAGAATAGATACACGAACATGCGAATACATGGAAAGAGTTTAAGAAAGGAGCAGTAATGCCAGATTTAAAAAAAGCGTATAATGAATTTATTGAAGATATCGAAAAAAATA
This sequence comes from uncultured Clostridia bacterium, assembly GCA_947628835.1. GTDB lineage: Bacteria > Bacillota > Clostridia > TANB77 > CAG-508 > CAG-269. The sequence continues at coordinate 15,293 of CANRBL010000022.1, forward strand.
TTAAAAATTCTGAAGACAAGGAATATATAAAAAGTAGAGTAATAGATTTATTAAATATATGTGTAGATAAGATTGAAGAATTAGTAAATTATAAAGAAGAAAAATTTAATTCAATGCTAAGAAAACAGAATGAATTAGAAGAAAAAATGGAAAAAATGAAAAATGTATTAGATAATATAGAAAAAGATATATATTCAGATGATGGCTTTGATTTTGAAATTGTATGTCCGTATTGTAATTATGAATTTATAGTTGACTATGATGATAATAAATCTGAAATAGAATGTCCAGAATGTAAGAATATAATTGAATTAGATTGGTCTGATAATTATGATGATAATTTGGAAAACAATGAGTGCTTCGGTAATTGTTCACATTGTTCTGGCTGTGATAATGAAGATGATTTTGACGATGATGATGATATGTAAATAATTTAATATAATAGGAAATGTCAGTATGACTTTGCTATTATATTAAAAAATAGCAAAATATAATTGCTATTTTTTTTTATTTATAGTAGAATAAAAAAAGATAAGAAATTTACAAAAGTAGAAAATAAAATACTAAAAAAGATAACAAAAGTGGAGGATAATAATGAACATAAAAAATATTTTTAACAAAATATTTAGAAAACAAGATGTTTTACTATTAGAAGAACATAATATACCAAGAAAAACAAGAATAGATTATAGAAGAATAAAAGAAGTTCCATCACAAGTAGAAGGATTAAAAAAATATTGGACTATAGATATTGATGGAAATATTAGATATATATATAGTGAGGGAATAGATTTAAAAAAAATTAGAACATCAAAAAAATACAGAAAAAAGCTAAAGGAATTGTTATCAATAGATATTTTAGAACAAAAAGAATTTGAAGCAGCTACATATGGAATGGATGAAAAGGGAATATATATAGGTAGTGTAGAAAAAAATTCTAAAGATATATTATATACTAGCCTACAAGAAATATATACTGCGATAAAAAAGTGTGAAAAAGTAAATTATGAAGAAAAAAATAACTAGTAAATAATTTTACTAGCTAAAAATAATGGTTGCGGGAGTAGGACTCGAACCTACGACCTCAGGGTTATGAGCCCTGCGAGCTGCCAACTGCTCCATCCCGCGATATAAACTAAAAATTATTATAATACATTAAATAAATAATGTCAATAGATATTATAAAAAAAATAAAAAATAATGTTACAGGTGAAAGCATATGGGATTAAAAATAGTATATGGAAGAGCAGGAACAGGCAAGAGTGAGTATTGCTACAGAGAAATAGCAAATTTAATAAAAAATAAAGAAAAAATATATATAATTACTCCAGAACAATTTTCATTTATAGCAGAAAAAAAATTACTAGAAGCAATAAAGGAACAAGCTGTGCTAAATGCGGAAGTAATAACATTTAATAGAATGGCATTTAGAGTTATAAATGAAGTAGGAGGTGTAAATAATAATAATATAACAAAATGTGGTAAAGCAATGCTAATATATTCAATTTTAAATAATCAAAAAAAGAATTTAAAATTTTTAGGCAAAAATGATGAAAATGTAGAATTAGCAATGCGAACAATAACTGAACTAAAAAAACATGAAATAACAATAGAATTAATAAAAGAAGAGATAAATAAAGTAGAAAATATAGGTTTAAAAAATAAACTACAAGATATAAATATCATATATGAACAATTTCAAAATCAAATAAAAGACAATTACATAGACGAAACAGATTTATTAACGGAGTTATCGGAAAAAATATTGCAAACTAATATGTTTAAAGGTAGTCATATATACATAGATGAATTTGCTGGTTTTACAAGTCAAGAATACAATATAATAAGTAAGTTATTAAAAGTAGCAAAAAATGTTACAATAACAGCATGTATAGATAATATAAATTTTAATACAGATAAAGATTCAGATGTATTTTATTGCAATAAATTAACAATATCTAAAATTTTGGATATCTTGAAAGAGCATAATGAAAATTTTGAAGAAATAAGATTAGAAGAACAAAAACGATATAAAACGCCAGAATTACAACATTTAGAGAAAAATATATACGAAAACAAATATAAACAATATAAGAAAGAAACAGAAAATATACAATTATTTCTAGCACAAAATCAGTATTCAGAAATTGAAAATGTCGCAAAAAATATAAAAAAATTAGTTAATAATAAAGGATATATGTATAAAGACATATCAGTAATTACAAAAAATTTAGATTCGTATTCAAATTTAGCAAAAGCAATTTTCAATCAATATGAAATACCTGTATTTATAGATGAAAAGAAAGATTTAAGTCAAAATATTATTGTACAATATATTTTATCAGTATTAGAAATATTTAAAAACAATTGGTCAACTAATTCAATATTTAATTATTTAAAAACAGGATTTATAAATATTGATGAAGAAGAAATATTCAAATTAGAAAATTATGCTACAAAATGGGGAATAAAACAAAAAAAATGGAAAGCAGATTTTATATATGGAAAAAATAAAAACAATGAACAAGAGATAGACAGATTAAATGAAATAAGAAAGCAAATTGTAGAGCCATTAGTCAAGTTAAAAAAAGATATTGACAAACAAAGAACAGCAGAAAATATATGTATTATTTTATATAATTTTATATTAGAACAAAATATTAGAGAAAAATTGCAAGAAAAAATAGAAATACTTGAACAAAACAAGATGATTGATTTAGCTAATGAATATAAATTAAGTTTTGATATAATATTAGAAATATTGAATGATATAGTAATAGTGTTCAAAAATGAAAAAATAACATTTGAAAAATTTGTTCAAATTTTTAAAGTGGGGCTAAAAAATAGTGGATTAGGTAAAATTCCAGCAACGCAAGACCAAGTTATCATTGGAGATGTAGATAGATCAAGAAGTCAGAAAGTAAAAGTAGTATTTATAATAGGATTAAATGATGGAATTTTTCCGAGCATTAACAAAGACGAAGGATTTTTAAATGATTCAGATAGATATATATTAAAAGAAGATGGAATTGAACTTGCAAAAGGAACTTTAGAACAGTTGTACGAAGATAATTTTAATATATATAAAGCATTTTCTACCTCAGAAGAAAAGTTATTTTTATCTTATGTAGCAACAAATTCAGAAGGTAATGCACAAAGACCATCAATATTAATAACAAAAATAAAAAAAATCTTTCCAAAAATTAAAGAAAAAAGTGATATAGTAGAAAAATCTGAGGAAATTATAACTTTAAACACAACATATGATGAATTAATTAACAATATTAGTAAACTTAAAGAAGGTAAAAAAATAGACTATATGTGGTATTATGTATATAAATATTATCATAATGATATATACTATAAACAAAGATTAGAGAAAGATTTAAAGAGCCTAAATTATACTAATTTACCAGATGTAATTAAAAAAGAAAATATTGAAAGGATATATGGAAATGAATTAAAAACGAGTATATCAAAACTAGAAAAATATAGAAGTTGTCCATTTTCATATTATTTAAAATATGGTTTAAGAATAAAGGAAAAAGAAGAACTTAAAATTAAAACTTTAAATACAGGTACTTTTATGCATGAAATAATTGATGAATTTTTTTCAACAATAAGAGAAAAAGATCTTGAATTACAAGCTATAGAAGATGAGGACATTGAAAAAATTGTAAATAAAATTATTAATGAAAAATTAAATCTTAGTGAGAACTATATATTTATATCAAGTCATAAGTACATTTTTTTAGTAAAGCGATTAAAAAAAATTGTCACAAAAGCACTAAAATATATTATAGAGTCATTGCTACAAAGTAAATTTGAAGTATTAGGAACAGAATTAGAATTTGGAGAAAAGAGTAATTATAAACCAATATTAATAGAACTTGATAATGGAAAAAAAGTAGAAATAACAGGAAAGATAGATAGAATTGATATTGGTAAAAATGAAGAAGGTAAATATATTAGGATAATAGATTATAAATCATCAGCCAGAAATATTGATTTAAATGAAGTATATGCAGGATTACAAATACAATTACTTACATATATAGATTCTGCATGTAAAAATGAAAATGCAATGCCAGCTGGAATTTTATATTTTAGTTTATTAGAACAAATGATAAAAACAAATAAAAATATTTCAGAAGAAGAAATAGAAGAAAAAATAAGAAATAATTTTAAAATGAAAGGGTTAATCATTGCAGATATAAACATTATAAAAATGCATGATAAAGATTTAAAAAGTGGATATTCTAAATTAATTCCTGCATATATAGATACGAAAGGAAATATTAGCCAAAAGAAAACGAGTGGTGTAACAAAAGAACAGTTTGAAGTATTACAAAAATATATAATAAAGACTATTAAAGATATTGCAAAAGAAATATATACAGGAAAAGTTGATATAAAACCATATTACAAAGAGGGAAGAACACCATGTAAGTATTGCGAATATAAATCAATTTGTGGATTTAATTCAAATTTATGTAAAAAAGAATATAATTATATTGATAAAAAAAGTAATGATGAAATTTTAAATAATATGAAATTTTTGTGAACAAATAAAAAAATTATTGATAAAAATTAAATATTAATATATAATATCCAATATAGGAGGACAAGAATATGGAATATAAAAAGGAATTATTACAAATTTTAGGAATGTTAATAATTTTAGTAGCATTAATTGTAGGAATAAAGGTTATGAATGCAGATAGCGAAAATGAAACAGAAACAGATTCAGAATACTCAGAAGAAGTTGATGATGAAAGTGAAGAAGATGAAGCAGAAGAAGATAGTACTACAGAAGAAGATGAAGAAACGGATTCTGAAGGAGATACTACTGACAATGCTGATGAAAATACAGAAAGTACTGTTGAAACACAAGATACATCTGAAACACAAGAAAGTTCAGAAACACCAACAGAATAGAAGAAAGGTGTACTGATAGTTCTAATTATATAAAATTTATTTGCACAAAATTCATTATATGAATTTTGTGCAAAAATAAATTTAGACTACATACATAATTTTATTATTAGGAAAGTATTTTTTCATTAAATTGCGAAGATATATTTCCGCTTCTTTTTTAATTTCAGATTTATACATATATTTACCTTTACCTCTACCAGTCATAAGATTTTTATCAAATAGATTAATAGCATTAGGAAAAGCTTCTTCGTTTATTTTTGTATGCACAAAGCTATAAGTCATAAAAATTATTTCAAAAAAAGTATCTTTTTTTACTTTATAGCATAATTTATCTGATAAAGTTTGTATTAAATCTTTATATAATGATTGCCAATTGTTTACTAAAATAACAGGAGCAATTAATATACCAATTTTATATCCTGATTTTTTTAGTTTATTTATAGCATTAATTCTGGAATCTAATCTTGAAGTTCCAAATTCTACTTTATTAATTATTTCTTGAGGATTAACACTCATTCTAACTATAATTTTTCCATTATGATTAATATCTAAAATATCATCTATCATATCAAATTTTGTTGGAAAAGTTAAAAATCCTTTTTTTGTATTAGCAAAATTTTCTATAGTCCATACCAAGTTGCCAGTAATAGTGTTTTCTAAAACTAAATCACTATTACTACCGATTTCAAAAGTAAGTTCTTTTTCAGAATTTTCAGAAGTTTTTATGATTTTATCAAGCATTTTTTCTCTATTTACAAAAAGTCTTAAATATGAACATTTATTATAATTACAAACTAAATAACAGTACATACACATGGCAGTACAACCAGATGAAGTGTAAGGAACAAGAAAATCTGATGTTTTATGATTTTCAACAAATTTATGAGTTTTTCGAACACCTATTATTAAATTCTTTTTCATATTTGCAAATTCGGAATTTGGTTTATTCCTCATTACTTCTATATTGTTATGATTTTCAATCTCAATTTTTGGAACATCACTATATTTATCAAGCAAAAACTTACCTAAATAATAATCTTTTATTCCATTTTCATAATAAATCGCTTGTGGTTTGAACATAAAACCTCCTTTATGAATTTTTTTTTTTTATTAGGAAATAATAATATAAATTTATAAATTGGCATATAAAAATTTCTAAATTTATGATTTGCTTAGTATTGAGAAAGGAGGCTGTGTTAGATATGAATCTAACACATAAAAAATATGCAAAAAAAATATATATTTGGAATAATATTAATTATTGTTTGCATTTTAGGAATTGTATATACATTAAATCAATCTAATAAAACAAAAAACGATTCACAAAAAATAAGTAATGTAAATAACTCTACTTATGAAACACAAAGAACGGAAAGTACATTAAATATTACTATGAATAATGAATTGAAAAGTAATAATGAACAAGATAATATGCAAAATGGTAACAGTAATAATCAACAAGCAAGTGAAAATAAAGAAAATGATAATCAAGAAAATCAGCACAATAATGAAGTAGTGAATCAAAATAGTAATGTTACGCCAGTAGAAGAAACTATAGCAACATTTTCTACGAAAATATATACTAAAGATTCAGCAAGACAAAACAATTTAGTTATAACATGTTCTACATTAAATGGTACTGAAGTACCTATAGGTGAAACTTTTTCTTTTTGTAATACAGTAGGAAAAGCAACTAGTGATAGAGGATATAAAAAAGCTGATATTTTTACTTCAACTGGAAAAAAAGTAAAAGGAATTGGTGGTGGAAACTGCCAAATTAGTACAACTTTGTATAATGCAGTTTTACAAGTACCAGAGTTAACAGTTACAGAAAGACATGAACATAGTAATAAGGTACCATATATCCAATCAGGTAAAGATGCAGCAGTAGCATATGGAAGTTGTGATTTGAAGTTTGTAAATAATACTGATGGAATAATAAAAATTTTAGCTCAAAATACTCCGGATTTAGTTACAATAACTTTAACTAAGGTTACTTATAAATAGATAATATAATAATTAAAGATTTACGGAAAGCCAAAGAAATATAAAAAAATGTTAAGGCTTTCCGATTTGTTTTAATAGTTGATATCAAAGCATAAAAATATAAGATTTTCATTACATTCCTCGGCTCATTACAAAGCTTAAGAACTTCTAACTTATTTTATGGCACCCTTTCACTCAACGCGAACTATTTCCATAAAATTGCGTAGAAGTTCTAAAGCTTTTTCAATCACATTCGTCATTCCATTCAAATTCTTATATTTCAATGCTTTTAAAACTATTTTTATATAAAGCCATTAACTTATAACTATTTTTTAGATATATATTTTTTAATAATTGAAATAATTGAAAATTTATTGTATAATACATTACATAAATTGGTTATGCTTACAATTCTAGATGGTAACATAAAATAAGAATTTTGCGAAAAGGAGGAATATGCTTTGAAAATATATAAACAAAGTCAAATAGAAGAATTAGCAGATATACTAAAAAATGATGGTGTTATTAGCGTACCCACAGATACTGTATATGGACTATGTGCACGTATAAATTCAATGAATGCATATAACAAATTAATGAAAATTAAAAGTAGACCTATTACAAAGTCAATTCCAGTAATGTGTGCAGATGAAGAACAAATAAAAAGTATTGCTATAGTAAATGAAAATGCTGAAAAATTAATTCATGCTTTTATGCCAGGTCCAGTTACTTTGATTTTAAAGAAAAGAAAGGACATATCAAAATATGTAAATAATGGTGGATTAAGAGTTACTTCAGAACTTGCTATAAGAATGGCTACGTCCGATACTTTAAAGAAAATAATTAATAAAATTGGAACTCCTATTTTTATGACAAGTGCTAATCAGAGTGGAAAAGAAGTTTGTAAAAATTTAGATGATATAGAAAAAGCATGTCCCGATTTAGATGCAATGGTGGAAGGAGATGTAACATTTGGTAAAGAGAGTACAATAATAGATTGTACTTCAGACATAATAAAAATTCAAAGAATAGGAGTTGTGTCAGAAAAACAAATTGAAGAAGTACTTAAATAAAAGTGAGTAATGATAAATTTATTACCATATTAAATAAAAAACAAGAAGGATTAGTAGGAAAACCAAAAGTGTAAGGGAAAATATATTAGTGAAAGGAATGAATTTTATGGAAAAAGCAAAAGTTTATTATGCAAAGGAGATAACTCCTGAAAATTTAATTAAAATATACGAGGCTCTTGGAGTCAGCTTAAAAGGAAAAATTGGAGTAAAAGTTTCAACTGGAGAAGATGGTGCGAGAGGATATCTAAAAGCAGATTTAATTGGCCCATTCGTTAAAAAATTAAATGGAACAATTATTGAATGCAATACAGCTTATGACGGTGCAAGAAATACTGCAGAAGATCACATTAAAGTAGCAGAAAAACATGGATTTACATCTTATGCTGATGTAGATATTATGGATGCTGATGGAGAAATGAAAATACCAGTAAACAATGGCAAACATTTAAAATATGATTTAGTTGGAACTCATTTAGACAGATATGATGCAATGGTGAATTTGGCACATGGTAAAGGTCATGCTATGGGTGGATTTGGAGCAAACTTAAAGAATCAATCAATAGGTGTTGCATCAAGAAATGGTAAAGCATATATTCATACAGCAGGAACAACAGAAAATCCAGATGAATTATGGGAGAAACTACCAAAACAAGAAGATTTTATTGAGGCAATGGCAGAAGCAGCAAAATCAGTTGCAGATTATTTTGAGGCAAACAATAAGAAAATAGTTTATATAACAGTAATGAATTTCTTATCAGTTGATTGTGATTGTGATGCACATCAAACAGATCCTGTAATGGGGGATTTAGGAATAGTAGCATCTTTAGATCCAGTAGCAAATGACCAAGCATTTATTGATATGATATGGGCTTCAAAAGATGAAGGTGCTCATCTATTACAAGAAAGAATAGATCAGAGGCTTGGAAGACATATATTACCTTATGCAGAAGAAATTGGACTTGGAACAACAAAATATGAATTAATAAATATAGAGTAGGCATAGAAACTAATATGGAGCAATAAAGTTAAGCCATTTTATTTTAAATAATAAAGACGTAAAAAAAGGCCAATATCCATTTTATGAAATTGATATTAGAGAAGAAGAAGTGTATAAAATATTCTTTTCTTAATATTGCGGAATATGTTAATGAAAGATATATAATAAAAGGTGGAATAATAAATGTTAAATCAGTTTTCAAGAACAGAATTGTTAATAGGAAAAAATGGAATAGAAAAATTACAAAAGTCAAAAGTAGCTATATTTGGTATAGGAGGAGTAGGTTCTTTTGTAATCGAAGGATTAGTGAGAGCTGGAATTGGCAATTTCATATTGGTAGATGATGATAAAGTTTGTTTAACAAATTTAAATAGACAAATTATTGCTACTCGTAATACAGTAGGAAAATATAAGGTAGATGTTGCAAAGGAAAGAATATTAGATATTAATTCAAATGCAAATGTTGAAACATATCAGGAATTTTTTATGCCAGATAGTAAAGAAATATTAGATAATACAGTTGATTATATAGTTGATAGCGTTGATACAGTAACTGCTAAAATTGAATTAGTTGTAAGAGCTAATAAACTAAATATTCCAATTATATCATGTATGGGAACAGGAAATAAATTAGATCCAACTAAATTTGAAGTAACAGATATTTATAAAACAAGTGTCTGTCCTTTAGCAAAAGTAATGAGAAAAGAATTAAGGAATAGAGGAATTAAGAAACTAAAAGTAGTTTATTCAAAAGAAGAACCTATTATTCCAGATGAAACAGAAAATAATAGTTGCAAGACAGGTTGTATATGTCCTCCTGATACAAAAAGAAAATGTACAATTAGAAATCAAGTACCAGGAAGTATATCATTTGTTCCATCAGTAGCTGGTCTAATTATAGCAGGAGAGGTAATAAAAGACATCATTAAAAAGTAAAAAAATTTGAAATAGGAGAATTATATTTAGAATCATAACCACCCGTGAACGGGTGGTTTGCTCTGTCCCTAGAAGGGACTTTACTTGCTTACCGCCTAAAGGCGGT
>CANRBL010000023.1 GCA_947628835.1 uncultured Clostridia bacterium
TGCTTGCTTAATGATAATCTGCTACTGGAAGTTATTGGAAATATTACAAAATTGTAATATTTTGTGAAATGACCCTGTAAATTTAATTTTTTTGTTGAAAAAAGTTTTTTATGTGGTATAATATAAATAGAGTATTTTTGAAAGGAAAGTGAAAAAAATGAAAGAAAATAAAGAAATAAAAAAACATAAAAGAGATATGGGAAGAATAGGAGTTAAAGTAATGGCTTTAATTTTAGCAATATTAATGTTAGTTGCAACATGTTCAACAGTATTATATGCATTATTTTTATCATAATAAATAGAAAGGAAAATATATGATAGAAAATTTTAGTAACATATTTAAAAATTTTTATAATCAAAATATATTGGCATATATACAAAGTTTGCAAGAATATCCAGTCAAATTAATAAGTTTAATATTAGATTTAGCAATAGTAATATTTTTAGCATATCATTTATTAAAAATAGTAAAAGATTCAAGAGCGTGGCAGTTAGTAAAAGGAATAGCATTATTAATAGTAGCAACAGCATTAAGTTCATTATTTAACCTAAAAATATTAAATTATATTTTATCAGCAGTGATGAATTGGGGAGTAATACTTATATTTATAATATTTCAACCTGAATTAAGAAGAGCATTAGAGCAATTAGGTACGAATCGATTTGAAAAATATTTTGGTATTGAAAATGACAAAGCAAGTAAGACAAAAGAAGATATTTATAAAATAGTAATTGCGGCAACAGAACTTGCAAAGGATAAAATAGGAGCTTTAATAGTAATAGAAAGAGATATTCAAATAAAAGATATAATAGCAACAGGAGTAGAGTTAAATGCAGTAGTATCTCCACAATTATTAGTGAACATATTTCAGCCTAAAACACCACTACATGATGGAGCAGTTATTATAAGTAATAATAAAATAGTAGCGGCAGCATGTATGTTACCACTTGCAGGTGATAAAGATATAGCACAAGAGTTAGGTACAAGGCATAGGGCTGCAATAGGAATATCTAAAGAATCAGATAGTATAGTTGTTGTTGTATCAGAAGAAACAGGAAAAATATCTGTTGCAAAAGATGGAACACTTATAGCTGATGTTAGAGAAGATGTGTTAAAAAAGATTTTGATTAGTAATATAGTTACGAAAAGGTTTTCAGAAGAAAAACAAAATAGAAAAAATACATTTAGTAAAATAAAAGAAATGGTATCAAGCAAAAAAAATAAAGAAGTAAAGTAATATAAAAAAAAGAACTATTATATTAGCCCTAAAGGCAAATATATTTAATATGTAATAATATAATATATTTGTATTTAGGGCTTTAATTAAGTAAAGTGAAAATAAGATATTATATAATATAGGAAGGAGATATGATGTTAGAATAATCTAACAAAATGAAATGAGAAATATAAAACTAACTATAGAATATGATGGAAAAGAATTTAATGGTTGGCAGAAACAACCTAATAAATTAAATATACAAGGAACTATTGAAAAAGCTATAGAAAGTATAACAGGGGAAACTGTTGAATTATATGCATCAGGAAGAACAGATAGTGGAGTGCATGCTATTGGACAAGTGGCAAATTTTAAAACTAATTCGTATATTCCAATTGATAAAATGGCAGTTGCGATAAATTCAAAACTAAAAAAATCAATAGTAATAAAAGAAGCGGAAGAAGTAGATGAAAATTTTCATAGTAGGCTTAGTTGTAAAAGAAAAACATATAGATACATTATAAACAATTCATATAATGGTACAGCAATATATAGGAAATTAGAATATCATATTCCAATGAAATTAAATGTAGAAGAAATGAAAAAAGCTGCAAAGTATTTTGAAGGAGAACACGATTTTAAAGCTTTTAAAGCAAGTGGTACAAGTAGTAAAAGTAGTGTTAGAACAATATATAATGCAAAAGTATATTCTATTGATGAAAGAATTTTTATAGAACTTACAGGCAGTGGCTTTTTATATAATATGGTTAGAATAATTGCTGGAACTTTGGTAGATGTTGGCTTGCGGAAAAATAAAACCAGAAGATATACCAAATATAATAAGTGAGAAGAAAAGAGAAAATGCTGGAAAAACATTGCCACCATATGGATTGTATTTGCTAAATGTACAGTATGAATAATATTATAAGTAACATAATTAAAAATAAAGCATAATATATAGTAAAAAATTAAATGGAGGAAATGGTATGAATACTTTACTTATATATTTTGCTTTACCAGTTGCAACAATAATATTAGCAGTTGTGTTGCAAAAGTTAATTGATTGCTATAAATTAGTAACGGCAATTTTTTTCGCAATATATTTGGTAGTTACATTTGCAGCATTTGATTCAGATTTTTTAATATATGCAATTGCTTATACTCTACTTGCATATATTGCAGCATATTTAACTTATATAATAGACAAAATAATAAAACGATTTAATTTGAATCATAATAAACATAATTGTAGATGCAATGATAACACAAACAATAGTAATGATTTGTTAACAATTAGTTGTAATGGTTGCAATGGTGTAAATAATGATTTATTAACAATAAGCAGTAATTGTGCTTCAAACAACCAATTAATTAATGCAAATGATAATACATCATTAAATCCAATAAATGCAGTAAATGATATAAATGCTGTAAATCCTGTAAGTACAACAAGCAATAATAATTCTTGCGGAAATAATAATATACAAAATGTAGATTTACAAGCAAGTATATTACCAAATAGTTTAAATAATGGTAGAACAGGAAACTTTAATGGTTGTTATAGAAGAAGATAGGAAAGTATGAAAACTTTCCTATTATGTAAAAATGAATAGGACAAGTATTATGTTTAGATGAAGAAGAAAGGAACAATAGTATGAGATTAGATAAATTTTTAAAGGTATCAAGAGTAATAAAGAGAAGAACTATTGCAAATGAAGTTGCAGATAGTGGAAGAGTGAGCATAAATGGAAGGATTGTAAAACCAAGCTATGAGGTAAAAGTTGGAGATATAGTTGAAATTCAATTTGGTGACAAAATATCAAAATTTAAAATAATTAATATACCAAAAGTACAAGGAAAGAATTTTGAAGAAATGATTGAAATTTTATAAAGGAGGAAGTGTTAGTTTAAATTTTTATATAAAGGAAAGGCTTAAGATAAAGTTTAAAAGCACAAAAATATTAAGGCTTTCCAATTTGTTTAAACTAACATAAATAAGCAAATGAAGGCAGAATTAGAAAAAAAAGTTACAAAAGTAAGTGCAACAAGGAAAGTTGTGTATGTAATTATACTAATAGTATGTATAATTACAATTGCCATTGGAATTTATATGCAATTTTTTAGAGAAGAAAAATTAGGGTTAATTTTAGGATTAGATAATTTATATACAGATATTGATGAAGAACAATATATTGAACTAAAATCTAATTTTGATAATTTATTTACAAATAGTTTGAATTTTGATAAACAAGATGATATTGGTAATAATGAAAAAGATGAAATTTTATTTACTAAATATGATATATCACAAAAACAAGATAATTTTGAAATAGATGTAAAAGTTCCATATATAAATATTGATAATGAAGTTGTAGATAGATATAATAATGATATAAATAATATATTTATACAAAAAATAATTGATATATTTTTAGATAGAAATAATGTCGATAAAAAATATATATATAAAATTGATTATACTGCACATATATATAATGGAATATTATCAGTTGCCATTCGTTCTAATCTTAAAGAAGGAAATAATCCTCAAAGAGTTATAGTACAAACTTATAATTATAATATGAATACAAATGAGAATGTAACTATAAATGATTTATTAGAGTTAAAAGGTATTAATACTCAATATGCAACTGATAAAATAAGAGATGAAATAAAACAGCAAGAGCAAAAAGTGCAAGAATTAAATTCATTAGGTTATAGTGTATATGCAAGAGATTACACAAGTGATATTTATAATATTGAAAATGCAACAGAATATTTTATAGATAGTAATGGTTATTTATATGTGATTTATGCATATGGAAATGATAATTTTACAAGTGAAATGGACTTTGTTATATTTTAGGCTTGTTATGTTAGTTTATACAATAAGGAAATACTATGAAAATTTAATTTTGTTATATAAGTGAAATAAAATATTATTTTTTCAAAAATGCTCGTTCAAATAATTTTCACAGAAATTCTAAAAAAAATTTTATGGCACCCTTCCACGATAAGCGTGAACTCTTTCCATAAAATTTTTTAAAATTTCTAGCTCAATTATTTTCAATGCGCTTTTTTCAAAAATATATATTTTATTTCAAAAGAAAGTCATATTGACGTTTCCTACTATGTAAAAAAGAGAAGCACCAAATGCTTCTCTTACGAAAATAAAAGGGGATGTTTTTTTCTTTTAATCAGTATCCTTAACTGACTATACATATAATATACCAGTTAAATTTGTCCTTTGTGTGAACTAATAGTGAAAATATATAATTTTATTGTTCACCTAATGTTAAAGAAATAGTTTTTTCACTTCCATCTCTATTAATTTTTAATGTCATAACATCACCTATTTTATGAGAATTTTTTACATTGTTTAAATCATCCATAGTTTTAATTGCAGTACCATCAGCTTCAATTATAACATCACCTATTTTTAAACCAGCTTTTTCAGCTGCAGAGAAATCATCAATTGTTTTTATATAAACGCCTTGTACTAAATTATTTTCTTTTGCTAATTCTTCAGTTAAAGTTATACCAGAAATGCCGATATAAGGACGTTTTACTTTATTGTATTCAATTAATTGATTTTTTATATCAATTGCAGAATTTATAGGAATAGCAAATCCTATACCTTCAACTCCATAAGAAGAAACTTTCATACTATTAATACCAACTACTTGACCTTGACTATTTACCAAAGCACCACCACTATTTCCTGAATTTATAGCAGAGTCTGTTTGAATCATTGTATAAGTATTACCATCAGAATCTTGAACTTCTCTATTTAAAGAACTAACAACACCACATGTAATGCTACTACTTAAGTTTAAAGGATTTCCAACAGCCATAACAAATTCACCAACTTTTAGTGCATCAGAATTTCCAAGTTCTGCTGCAGGTAAATCGTTTTTGTCTATTTTAATAACTGCTAAGTCTGTCTGAGAATCTTTTCCAATAATAGTTGCATCATATTTAGTATCATCATTGTACAATTTTACAGAAACTTTACTAGCTTCTGTTACTTGATAGTAAGAAGATGATGACGAAGATGAAGATGATGTATCTACAACATGGTTATTTGTTAAAATATATCCATCAGAACTTATTATAATTCCAGAACCTGAAGCGGTTGCTGTAGATGATCTATTACCTCCTGAACCGAAAAATGAAAACATTGAGTCTAAATTATTGGTAACAGTATATTCTACTTCTATACCTACAATAGATGGTAAAATTTTATTAGCTGCGTATATTGAAGTGTCTGAATAATTAGATAAAGAAACATAATTGTTGTTTGAACTTGTTTCAGGAATTAAAGTATTATTATAAGTGGTAGAAGTTGAAACTGTTCCAAGCAATTTAGATTTTATATTTGGAACTCCAAAACAAGTACCTAAAACTAAAGCACAACCAACTATACCACTACAAAATGGGATTAGTACGCTCTTTCCAAAACCACTTTTATTCTTTTGTGTAAATCCCGTATCATTAAAAACCTTTCTATAAGTATTATCATTTGTTTGTTTAAAATTATTTTGTTCCATTAAAAATCATTCCTTTCAATAATATAAATAATATCCATATTCATAATTTATAATACAATATATATGTGAATTTTTTGTGAAAAAAAAGTAATTCTTTAAAAATATATGTTATTATATAATTAGTTGTTATAGTTAGTATGGATATAAAGCTATATTATTTTAAGAGAATATTGAATGCGTTTTTTCAAAATAATATATTTTATTTCAAAAGAAAGGATTTTTAGAAAAATGAAAGAACAAAAATACATATTGAAAGATTGTAAATCATTTGAATTACCACATATATTTGAATGTGGTCAATGTTTTAGATGGAATATAGAAGAAGATGGAAGCTATACAGGAGTATTTTATAAAAATGTAATGAATGTTAGAAAAATAGATAATGAAATTATATTTAATGGAATATGTGAAGGAAATATAAAAGAAGTAGTAGAAAATTATTTTGATTTAAAAAGAAATTATGAGGAAATAAAAGATAAATTATCAAAAATAGATGATAATTTGAAAATGAGTATAAAATATGGAAATGGTATAAGGATACTGAATCAAGATTTATGGGAAACTATCATTTCATTTATTATATCAGCAAATAATAATATACCAAGAATAAAAGGAATAATAGAGAGATTATCAAAAGAATATGGTCAAGAAATATTCTTCAATGGAAAAAGTTATTATACTTTTCCTACACCACAAGAATTAAAGAATGTAAATGTAAGTGATTATAGAAAATTGGGATTGGGTTTTAGAGATATTAGATTATATGAAACAACAAAAATGATATTAAATAATGAAATTGATTTAGAAGAGTTACATATGGAAAAGGATACAATAAAAGTAAGGAATACATTACTTACACTTTCTGGCGTTGGTCCTAAGGTTGCAGATTGCATATTACTATTTTCAACTTTAAAAAGATTTGATGTATTTCCAATTGATGTTTGGGTTAGAAGAGTAATGAATGAATTATATATAAAAAATGAGGATGAAAATAAAGTAAATAAAAAAGATATTGAAAAAATTGCATATGAAAAATTTGGAAATTTAGCAGGAATGGCACAGCAATATCTATTTTATTGGAAAAGAGAAGCATAAAGAGTTAAATTTGTTATTGTGAGAAATTCACATAGTGAATTTCTCGCAATAGGTTTTCTCTAGTATTGAATATTTTCGCAATAACTTTTAATTGGTTAAATCTTCCATAGAATATAAACCAGGTGATTTTGTACAAATAAATTCTGCTGCTTTTATGGCACCTTCTGCAAATACATCTCGCGAATATGAAGTGTGTTTAATTTCAAAAGTTTCAAATTCACCAAAAAATTGTACAGTATGTTCACCAACAATATTTCCACCGCGAATAGATGATATACCAATTTCATTTTTACTTCTTTTTTCGTGTTTACTATGTCTATCGTATTCGTAAGTATAAGTATTGCCAAGAGCGTTATTAATACTATCAGCAAGCAATAGTGCAGTACCACTAGGACTATCTATTTTTCTATTATGATGTACTTCAGTAATTTCAATATCTGTATTTTTTAGTAAAGGAGCTAATTCAGATACTATTTTTTTCATAATTTGTATATCAAAAGACATATTTGAAGATTTAAATATTGGAATACTTTTTGAATAATCTTTTATAATTTTTTCTTGTTCTTCAGAAAATCCTGTTGTTGCAATTACTATTGGTACATTATTATTTTTTGCATATTCTAATATTTTTAGTGTAGCAATAGGAACTGAAAAGTCTATAATTACATTAGGTTTTTCCTTTATTTCATTAAAATTAGTATATACAGGAAATGCATAATTTCCTGTATTACATCTATCAAAACCGCATTTTAAAATTAATGAACTATTATTATCAAGTAAATTACAAACCGTTTGTCCCATTTTTCCATTACAACCATTAACTAAAACTTCTAACATAAATTTCATTCCTCCTATAATTTATTTGATTACTTTATATCAAAAGATATTTTAAATTCTAATAATGCACTATATTTGTCGACAAGCGTTACTATTAATCCTTCAATTGATTTAGGTGGAATAATAGTAACTGGCCACATGTGTTTTAAAATTATATCTTGTTCTTTTTTATTTAAGTTAAATAATTTAGTAGCATTTAATAATGCTATTTTTGAGTGTCTAAAAGCATGTAATCTTTGCCTATCATTTGTTTTTCTTCTCCAATCATATAAAAATAAGTCATGTAGCATACATGCTCTTGAAACTGATACATAATCTAAATTAAATTTTTTACATATGCAATAACTATAGTACGATACTAATAAACAATGATAGTAACATGACACTTTAAAATGTTGTCTGTATTTTTTCATTTGTTGAACAGTGTCATTTTCAAGTATGTCTGAAATTATTGAGATAAATTCAGAATTTAAATAAATTTTATCTATAATATTAGTCATATTTATTCACATTCCTTCCTAATAATGTAATTTAGCTTGAAAAAACATTGTTATATATAAAAGGTTATTTTGCTTATCTTATATTAATATGTATTTCTATATACATTGTATCATATTTATAAGAAAAAATATACTAATTTTAAAAAATAGTCAATAATTATGTTACAAGTTAATGGTTTTAAAAGGATAAATTTCTAAAAACATTGAAATATAAGATTTTCATTACATTCCTCGGCTCATTACAAAGCTTAAGAAATTCTAACTTATTTTATGGCACCCTTTCACTCAACGCGAACTATTTCCATAAAATTGCATAGAATTTCTAAAGTTTTTTCAATCACATTCGTCATTTCATTCAAATTCTTATATTTCTATGCTTTTAGAACTATTTTTATATAAAACCATTAACTTGTAATTAAAAATAAAAAAATATTTATAAAAACTATTTCTTTTTTTTATAATAAATGTTATAATAAAAATATAATGATAAAAAGGAGATAAAAATGAATCAAATTTTAGTTAGTAAAAAATTATATGTAACGCCAGAATTAAAAAAGAGAAAAAAAATTTACAAAATTGATTTTATTATATCAATATTTTTAGTAATAGTATTATTTTCTGCATATATATATGCGGAATATGACAGAACAAAAAGTGAAGAAGTATCACAGGATATTTTATCAGATATAGACTTTAGTGTTGAAGAAAGCAGTACAACAGATAATACAACAATTAGTGTAAAAGACAATATTTTAATGGTAGTATTAGATGGTAATTCTGCAGGTCAACAAGAAGAGGTTAATTTAGACGATTTATTATCAGAAGCTGCATCTTCAGGAACAACAGGAGTATATACAGCACCATCAGGAGTTCAATATACATATGTAGCAGTAGTTAATATTCCTAAAATAGGAGTAAATTATCCTGTACTTTTAGAAACACCAGGTGAATCATTAGAGGCTTTATTAAAAGTTTCAACATGTAAATTTTGGGGTGGAGATCCAAATGAAGTAGGAAATTTCTGTATAGTAGGGCATAATTATAGAAATAAAAGATTTTTCAGTAAAGTACCAACACTAGTAGCAGGAGATATAGTACAATTAACAGATATTGGTGGTAGAACAATAGATTATGTAGTGTATGATAAATACACAGTAGTGCCAGAAGATGTAACCTGTACAAGTCAGCTTACAAATGGAAAAAAAGAAGTAACATTAATTACATGTACAGATGATAGTAAGCAAAGAGTAGTTGTAAAATGTAGAGCAGTATAAATCAATATAAAGCTTAGGGAGGAGGAATGAATATGTTTGAGAGTAAATATAGTAATTTTTTGACTGTAATCTTAGTTATAGTAATTGTATCTATAATAGGGTTATTAGGATACCTAGGTTATAATTTATATTCAAAATATTTTATAAATAAAGATAGTGCTGAATTTGTAGATGCATTTGTTTCAACTGAAAATGATGATTCAGAGAATAAAAATGAAACAGGAGAACAAACCGAATCAACGAATATTTTAAATAGCATAATAGATACTACATTGCCAACAGAAACATCTTCACAAGAAAATAAAAAGAAAACTTATAAAGGGTTTACTGCTATTGGAACTATTGAAATACCAAAGACAAATTTAAAATATCCTATATTGGAAGAATTATCACCAAAAGCTTTAGAAACATCAGTTATTATGATTTATGGTTCTGGATTAAATCAAGTAGGAAACACATTAATAATAGGTCATAATTATAGAAATGGACTATTTTTCTCTAATAATAAGAAGTTATCAATAGGAGATAAAATATATATAACAGATGAAAAAGGAAATAAAGTATCATATACAATATATGATAAGTTTGAAACTACAGCAGAAGATACTGATTTTATAACAAGAGATACAAATGGTTTGAGAGAAATTTCATTATCAACATGTACAGATGATAGTAGTGCAAGATTAATAATTTTAGGAAGAGCAGACAATTAAGTTAGTATAAAATAAGTATAGCAAAGAATTAATGAAAAAGTAACGAAAAAATAGTGAATTGGAGAGTATTTCTCAAATTCACTATTTTTTATACTCTAGGAAAGCCAAATAAAAAATTAGAGAAATATTAAGGCTTTCCGATTTGTTCTATTGAAAAATCACATAAATAATGATATAATTGCGTAAATAAATTATAAGTTAGGGGGATTTAAAGTTGAAAAAACTTATTTTATTATTGCAGGAAAAAATAGAAAAAGCATTTCAAGAATGTGGATATGATAGTGAATATGGAAAAGTAATAAATTCAAATAGACCAGATTTATGTGAATTTCAATGTGATGGTGCACTTTCTGCAGCAAAGAAGTATAAAAAGCCACCTTTTACAATAGCAGAAGAAGTTGTTGAAAAATGTAAAGAATATAAAGAATTTGAAAAAATAGAAATGATAAAACCAGGTTTTATAAATATTAATATATCTAAAGAATTTTTAACGAATTATTGTAATAGCATTATAAATGAAGAAAAATTTGGTTGTCAAATGGAAGAAAATAAAACTATTGTAATTGATTATGGAGGACCTAATATTGCAAAACCACTTCATGTAGGACATTTAAGACCAGCAATTATCGGTGAAAGTATAAAAAGGATACACAAATTTTTTGATAATAAAGTTATTGGTGATGTTCATTTGGGAGATTGGGGACTTCAAATGGGATTAGTAATAGAAGAATTAAAATACAGACATCCAGAATGGGTTTATTTTGATAAAGACTTTGAAGGAGAATATCCCAAAGAAGCATTATTTACAGTAACAGATTTAGAAGAAATATATCCATGTGCTAGCAGTAAAACCAAAGTAAGTGAAAGTGCAACAGAGGAAGAGAAAGAAAAAGCCAATGAATTTAAAGAAAATGCAAGAATGAATACAGCTTATTTGCAAGAAAAGAAAAAAGGATATTATGATTTATGGAAAAAAATAGTAGAAATATCTGTTAAAGATTTAAAAGAAAATTATAAAAAATTAAATGTTTTTTTTGATTTATGGCTAGGAGAAAGTGATTCACAACAATATGTAAACTCAATGGTAGAAAAAATGCAAAAATTAGGAATTATATATGAAAGTAATGGCGCAATGGTTGTAGATGTGCAAGAACCAGATGACACAACAGAAATAAATCCATGTATGGTTTTAAAAACTGGTGGAGTTTCTTGCTATCAAACAACAGATTTAGCTACTATAATGCAAAGACAAATAGATTATAATCCAGATGAAATTATTTATGTAGTAGATAAAAGACAAGAATTACATTTTATACAAGTATTTAGATGTGCAAGAAAATCAGAAATAATTGATAAAGATGCAAAATTAATTTTTCTAGGTTTTGGAACTATGAACGGAAAAGATGGAAAACCATTTAAGACAAGAAATGGCGGAGTAATGAGATTAGAAAATCTAATAGATGAAGTAAATACAAAAGTTTATGAAAAAATAAATGATACAAAAGAATTTACAGAAGAAGAAAAAGTAAAAATATCTAAAATAATAGGACTTTCAGCTTTAAAATATGCAGATTTATCAAATCAAATTTCAAAAGATTATATATTTGATATAGATAAATTTACATCATTTGAAGGGAAAACTGGCCCATACATTTTATATACATTAGTTAGGATAAAATCAATATTAAATAAATTTTATGAAAATAATGATATAAAAGAAAATAAAATACTAAATCCAATTGAAGATATAGAAAAACAAATATTATTAAAAATAGCTAAATATAATCAAATATTAGAAGAAAGTTATATAGAAAATGCACCATCAAAAATTTGTACATATCTTTATGAATTAGCGAATATATTTAATAGTTATTATCAAAAAGTAAAAATATTACAGGAAAATTCTGAAAGACTATATTCTAATATTAGTTTACTTTCTTTAATGAAGAGAATTTTTGAAAACGGTATTGAATTATTAGGATTTGAAGCACCAGAAAGAATGTAGAAAAAACACAGAAATTATTGACATTTAAGACAAAATTAAGTAAAATTAATATGTAAACAATACAAAAAATGAAAAAAAGGTGGATTTTGAAATGAAAAAAATAACAAATTTAGTATTTGTAATAATAATGTTTATATTTGTAACAAAAGTACAAGCAGTAGAAAGAGTAGCTTTAAGTTCAGATAAAATGGAAGTAGCTACAGGTGAAGAAATCGTTATTTCTTTAAATTTAAATAATAACAATAAAAATTTTGTAGCATATACAGCAAAAATAGATTATGACCAAGCAGTTTTTGAAATTGTAGAAACAGAAAATTTTCAAGGTCAAGACAACTATGCAGATATAACATATAACAAATCAAATAATAAATTTGTATTAATAAATAAAGAAAGTAATGAAAAACTTTTACAAATAAAATTAAGAGTAAGAGAAGATGCTAATCAAGGAAAAACAAATATAACCATAAATAGTATTACAGCTTCTGATGGAAGTAAAGATATTTCATTAGAAGGTAATACTATAGAAATTATGGTTGTAAAGGAAGGTTTAGTAGAAAATAAAAATTTACAAACATATAAGAATCAAGAAATCAACAAAGAAAAAAATATCGAAATCAAAACAAAAGAAAAAAGCTTATGGGCATTAGATATTTTAGTGATTTTTATGATTCTTCTTATTATTTTCATAATATATTATTTTATAACGAGTAATGAAAGAAATACTCCTGATAAGAAAAGAAATACTATAATTATAATATCAATATTAATAGTAGTTTTAATAGCAATAACAATTGTAATTCTGATACCTAATAAAAATGCAGATGTTAATAAAGATGGTATAATAAATTATGAAGATACTAAGGAAATTATAGAATACTTATTAGAAATAAAAAAACCAGAAGAAAATATAAATTTAAAAAATAAAGATATAAACAATGATGGAAAAATAACAATTACAGATGTTGCAATATCTGTAAAACAAGTAATAAATCAAGATAATATATCAAATAATCAGAATTCAAACAATTCAGATATTTCAAGCAACTCAAGTGAACAAAATCTTTTATCAAACCAAGGTGAGGAAAGTACACAAACAAATTCAAGCGAAAGTATTCTTACGAACCTAAGTGAGTCAAATACGCCAACAAATCTAAGCGAGTCAAGTACACAAACAAGCTCGAGCGAATCAAATACACAAACAGATGAAAATAAGTCAAATACACAAGCAAACTCAAGTAAGTCAACTACTCAAACAAATTCAAGCAAGTCAAATACACAAACAAACTCAGGCAAGTCAAGTAATAAAACAAGCTCAAGCAATTCAAGTACCCAAACAGATTCAGATAAATCAAGTACACAAGCAAACCCAAGCAATCCAAGTGATCAAACAGATACAAATAAAACAAGTAATTCAACTAACTCAAATGAACAAAGTGATTCAGAAAAAGAACATTTATATGGATTTACTGAAAAAAATATGATAATAACACCACAAATATCATCTACGAGTAATTTAATTTTATCATTTGAAAACGCATATAAATCATACTATAATGTAGAATATGTAGTAGTTTCAGGAAAAAAATATAAAGTAACAAAAAAAGGTGATAAATATAAAGTAGAAATTGAAAAAGGAACAAAGGGTAATAATGTAATTAATATAGAAAAAGTTATTTTACAAAATGAAAAAGAATATGAAATAAATAAAGAATTAAAATATATATATTTAAAAGATGTGCCAACATTTGGAAATGATATAGGAACAGAAATAGTTAATTCAAAATTAAAAGTAAAATTAAATATACAAGATGCAGACAGTACATTAAAAAATGTAACGGTAAATTTAATTGATGAAAATGGTAATAATATTAGTAGTAAAATACTTGAAATAGGAACAAAATCTGTAGAGCTTGATGTACATGAAAGTAAAAACTATAAGATAAAAGTAATATATACATATGATTTAGGAAATGGAAATGAAATAACAGAGATAAAAACATATTAATTTAAAATGTCACTTACTTGTCACTTTAAGTATGCTATAATGAGTTCATCAAATGAAAAGGAGGAATTTGATGGAAATATTAAGAGTAGAAAACTTAAGTAAAGTGTATGGAAAAGGAATAACAAAAGTAGTGGCAATTGACAATATTTCATTTAAAGTAGAAAAAGGAGAATTTGTGGCAATAGTAGGTGCATCAGGAAGTGGAAAATCCACTTTATTACATTTAATTGGTGGTGTAGATAGACCAACAAATGGAAGGGTATTTATAGATGGAAAAGATATATACAAATTGAATGATGATGACCTTGCAATTTTTAGAAGAAGGCAAGTAGGCCTAATTTATCAGTTTTACAATTTAATACCAATTTTAAATGTAGAAGAAAATATAACTTTACCATTGAAGTTAGATAATAGAGAAATAGATGAAAAAAAATTAAATGAGATAATAAAATTATTAGGATTAGACAGTAGAAGGAAACATTTGCCAAATGAATTATCAGGAGGTCAGCAACAAAGAACATCAATAGGTAGAGCAATGATAACAATGCCTAGTATCATTTTAGCAGATGAACCAACTGGAAATTTAGATTCTAAATCGAGTGATGAAATTGTATCATTATTAAAAAAATCTAATAGAGATTATAAACAAACAATTATTATGATTACACATAATATGGAAATAGCAAAAATTGCCGATAGAATTATAAAAATCGAAGATGGAAAAATAGTTAAGGAGGTATAGGAAAATGAATATTCTTCGGCAAATTATCTATTAGAAATTTAAAATTAAATAAAAAAAGAACAATAAGTACAATAATTGGTATTATTTTATCATGTAGTTTAATATGTGCTGTGTCTACAATGGTAACAAGTGCTCAAGAAACATTAATACAAAAAGCAGTTAGTGAAACAGGATATTATCATTTAAAAATGTTAAATGTAACAGATGAAAGAATAGAAGCATTAGAAAATAATAGAGATATAAAAAATATATTTACAATATACCAAAAGGGATATGGACTATTAGAAAATGGACAAAATGAAGATAAACCATACTTAAAACTATATTCAATGGATAAGTCAATATTTGAAAATTTAAAATTTAATTTAAAACAAGGAAGATTTCCTGTTAATGAAAATGAAATTATTATTAGTAGACATATTATTTATAATGGAAAAGTAGATTTAAAAATAGGAGATAAAATTAATATAAAAGTTGGAGAAAGAGAAACATTAGATGGTAAAAAATTAGGTTCTAGTGCTCCATATCAAAAGGAGCTTGAACAGTTAGCAAATGCTGAAAGTCATGAATTTACAATTGTTGGAATTATAGAAAGACCAGAATATGAATTTGAAAAATATTCAGACCCAGGATATTCAGTAATTACTACTAATTTTAATGAAGGAAGTAAAGAAATATATATTTCATTGAAAAAGCCTAAAGATTATAAAACAGTGTTACCTATGCTTTTAGGAGTATCATCATATAAAAATTTATCAGATTCATCAGATTTGCATGAAATAAATAGTGAAATTTTAAGATGGGAAACTTTTGCATTTAGTGATACTACAATACAGATGTTATATATGGTTTGTGGTATTGTAATATTTATAATAATATTTACAAGTGTATTTTGTATTAGAAATTCTATGTTGATTGCAACAACTGAAAAAATGAAAATGTATGGAATACTTTCAAGTATAGGAGCAACTAAAAAACAAATAAAGAAAAATGTAATATTTGAAAGTTTAGCACTTGGAATAGTAGGTGTACCTCTTGGAATAATATCAGGAATATTTGCAGTATATGTATTAATAAAAATTGTAAATAGTATTTTTTATAAATATCTTTTAATTAGTGGAAATGAAATAATTTTAAAAGTTACATATTTACCTATCTTTATATCTGTTTTGATGGGATTTCTTACAATTTATTTGTCAGCTCTTTCATCAGCCAAAAAAGCAAGTAAAGTAAGTCCGATAGAATTGTTAAGAAATTCAGCAGAAATAAAAATAAATAGTAAAAAATTAAAAACTCCATTTATAATTTCAAAAATATTTAAAACAGGTGGTAGTTTAGCATATAAAAATTTAAAAAGAAATCGTAAAAAATATAGAACAACTGTAATTTCTCTTGTAGTGAGTATATTTGTTTTTATAACAATGAATGCATTTATAAATAATATGTTTGGTGTTACAAATAATTATTATAAAGAATTTGATTATAATGTAATGATATCTGCAAGAGTAAATGCATTAGATAAAAGTATAGAAAAGGTAAAAAAATGTGAAAATGTAGATGAAATTTTTGTGCCATATGAATATAAAAATTCTTTGGAAATTTATGACAGGGATAAAATAAATGAAGAATATTATAAATCAACACATATAGTAAATATTGATGATGAAAAACAACAGGATACAGAAAAAGAAACTTGTTGCAATTTAAGAATAATAGGATTAGAGAGAGATACATTTAATAAATATTTGAAAAAATTGGGTATTAATAAAGATATAGGAAAACAAGGTATTTTATGTGATGAATATAATAGATATATAGATGACAAAATAGTTAAAGAGAGAATATATACATATAAAAAAGGAGATTCAATTAGAGGAAAAATTGAGGGAAAAGATTTTGAAGTAAAAATAAAAAATATAACAACTATAAAGCCATATGGATATGAACAAGTTGAGTATATGGATGGACTGTTAGTAGTTAATTTAGATGAGTATAAAGATATAAATTTTGAAGCTATGAGAATAGCGGTTAATACAAGTGATTCTGACAAATTTGTAGAAGAATTAGAAAAATTAGATATTGATAGGGAGTTAAGCATAATAAATTTTGATAGTATAGTTAGAGAGCAAAAAGGGATGAAATTAATTGTTGAAATATTTTTATATGGATTTATTACTGTTATAACTTTAGTAGGTGTAACGAATATTTTTAATACTATTACATCAAATATGGAATTAAGAAAAAGAGAATTTGCAAGTTTAAAAAGTATTGGTATGACTAAAAAAGAATTTAATAGAATGATTAATTTAGAAACAATATTTTATTCAATGAAATCGTTAGTTTATGGCATTATTTTAGCACTTTTGGGAACATTTGCTTTATATAAAGCTTTTTCAATAAAAATAGAAAAAGGAATGTATATACCTATAAATCCAATAATTATTTCAATTATAGCTGTATTTATTTTAGTATTTGCTATTATGAAATATTCAATGTCTAAAATTAATAAACAAAATATAATAGAAACAATTAGAAATGAAAATATTTAGTTTTGAAAAATGTTATATTAATGTAGTAATGATTGATAATTATAAGATTTTCAATCATTACTATTAGTAGAAACGGAAGGAAGAAATTTTGATGGATATTCTATTAGTTGAAGATAATGATAGTGTAGCAAAAGGTTTAATATATTCTTTAAAACAAAATAGTTTTACAGTAATTCATAAAGAAAATGTAAAAAATGCAAAAGAATTTTTAAATAAATGTAAACCAGATTTAATTATTTTAGATATATCACTTCCAGATGGAAATGGATTTGAGTTATATGAAAATAGCATAAAAAATGAAAGAATACCAACAATTTTTTTGACAGTAAAAGATGAAGAAGATGATATTGTAAAAGGATTGGAGCTTGGAGCAGATGATTATATAACAAAGCCATTTTCTACAAAAGAATTAATAGCTAGAATTAACAAAATAATTTTAAGAGAAAAGAAAAATTGTATAGTGAGAGTAAAAGATATAGAGTTTGATTTAGATAAAATGGTTGTATATAAAGATAAAAAGGAAATATCATTTACAAGTTTGGAACTAAAAATATTAAATTTATTATTTACAAATTTAAATAAAGTGGTTACAAGAAATTATATTATTGATAAAATTTGGGAATGGACAGGAAATGATATAAATGATAATACAGTTACAGTTTATTTAAAGAGAATTAGAGAAAAATTGGGTACAAATATTATTGTTACAATTAAAGGAATAGGATATAGAGTAGATAAATGTTGAAAAATAATTTGCACTTTAGAAAGGGATACAATAAAATATGAAAAATAAAGTTGAATTAAAGAAAACTATAATTAAAATGATAAGCATAATAATTGTAACACTAATGATATTAAGTTTATATCAATATTATCAATATAAAACTTATACTAAAAATTTTAATAATAAAATAGGAAGTATAATGTCAAAAATAGAAAAAGAATACCCTAATGTAACCACAAATGAATTAATAGAAATATTAAATAGCGAGAATGATATAAATATAGATTTATTTAAAAGTTATGGGATAACCTTAAGCAAAGAATCAATACTTTTAAATAATAATAAATCTTTTTTGTTTTTTTTGATAAGTACATTAATTATTGTACTTATTTTTACATTATTATTGTTAATAGTTTTTTTAAAGTATAATAGTAATAAAGATAAAAAAATTAAAGAAATTGCAAAATATATAGAAGAAATAAATAATGGAAATTATAGATTAAATATAAATGATAATACTGAAGATGAACTTTCAATATTAAAGAATGAAGTTTATAAAACAACAATTATGCTTAAAGAAGTTGCAGAAAATTCAGTAAAAGATAAAATAAATTTAAAAAATTCATTATCAGATATATCTCATCAACTAAAAACGCCATTGACATCTATAACTATAATGATAGATAATATTTTAGATAATCCTGATATGGATAAAGAAACTAGAATAGATTTTTTAGAAAGTATAAAGAAGCAAGTTCATAATATAAATTTTTTAATAAGTTCTTTATTGAAATTATCAAAATTAAATATGAATACAGTAAAGTTTTTTAATAAAGAAGAAAAAATAGAAAATATAATTAATAAAGCAATAGATAATGTTTCTGCTATATCAGATTTAAAAAATATAAAAATAAATATACACGGTAATACAAAAAGTAGGGTATATTGTGATGCAAAATGGCAAGTTGAAGCTATTTCAAATATTTTAAAAAATGGAATAGAACATTCTACAAATGGAGGCGTATTAGATATATTTTTTGAAGAAAATAAAATATATTCTCAAATAAAAATAAAGGACTATGGGAATGGAATTAATAGAGAAGATTTGCCACATATATTTGAAAGATTTTATAAAGGAAAAAATTCGTTAGATGAAAGTGTTGGTATAGGCCTTCCTTTATCAAAATCTATTATAGAAAAAAATAATGGAAGTATAGAGGTAAATTCTAAGTTAACTAAAGGAACAGAATTTGTAATAAAATATTATAGGCAATGACCTTACAAAATTGTAAGGTTATTTGCATGAGTTTTATGGTATAATAATTGATGAATTTATAAAGATAGTGATTATGGAGGAATAGTATAAAAAATGCAAAAAATATTAATTGTAGAAGATGATGAAAAGTTAAGAGAAGAGATGAAAATATTTTTCAATAATAATGGATATGAAGCAGAAGCTTTAAAAAAATTTAATAATACAATACAAGATATAATAAGTGCAAATTCAGATTTAGTATTGTTAGATATTAACTTACCTGGAGTAGATGGGGAATATGTTTGTAAAGAAGTTAGAAAAAAATCTAATGTTCCGATTATCATTGTTACAAGCAGGGACAATGAAATAGATGAGTTATTAAGTATAAACTATGGTGCAGATCACTATATTACAAAACCTTTTAACATACAAATTTTACTTGCCAAAATAGGTTCATTATTAAGAAGAAGCAATATGGAAAATACGCAATATACAATTAATGCTAGAGAATTTATTATTAATTTATCAAATAGTACAATTTTAAAAGATAATAAAGAAATTGAATTAACAAAAAATGAAATCAAAATATTGAAATACTTAAATGAAAAAAGAAATAAAATTGTATCAAGAGGAGAAATTATGGATTATTTATGGGAAAGTGAAAGTTTTATTGATGATAATACGCTAACAGTAAATATAACTAGATTAAGAAATAAATTGGAAAAATTAAATTTAAAGGATTTATTAGAAACTAAAAGAGGACAAGGCTATATTTTAAAATAGGAGGCAAAAATGGTAGTAAATATGAAATTTAGTTCTTTTTTAAAGAATAAAGTAATACAAATTAGTTTATTTTTATTTAGTATTATAACAATAGAGATTTTTTTATTAGCATATCCATATGGAAAATTTATAAGAATTTATATTCCATTAATAATATTAAGTTCATATTTTATTGCAATTTTTATCGAATATTTAATAAAAAGAAAATATTATAAGTATATTTATACATTGTTAGAAGGTTTAAAAGAAAAATATTTAATAACAGAAATTATAAAAAATCCTAATTTTATTGAAGGAAAAATATTAAATGAAATTATGGAACAAGTAAATAAATCTATGATTGAAAATGTAAATAAATATAAGTATTTACAAGAAGATTATAAAGAATACATAGAAATGTGGATTCATGAAATAAAAATACCAATAGCAACAAGTAAAATGATAATAGAGAATAATAAAAATGAAATAACAAAAAGTATAGATGAAGAATTAGATAAAGTCGAAAATTATATTGAGCAAGCTTTATATTATGCTAGAAGTAGCACTGTAGAGAAAGATTATTATATAAAAAAATGTAATATAAAAGATATTGTAAATGAGGTAATACGTAAAAATAAAGCCATTTTAATAGGAAAAAAGATAGCTATAAAAATGCATAATTTAAACATAATGGTTAATACAGATAGTAAATGGATAATTTTTATATTAAATCAAATTATACTAAATAGTATAAAATACAGAAAAACAAATGAAAAAAATGAAATTGAAATTTATGCATCAAAAGGCAAAGAAAATATTATTTTATATATAAAAGATAATGGAATTGGAATAAAACAAGGCGAAATAGTAAGAGTATTTGAAAAAGGGTTTACAGGTACAAATGGAAGAATATTAAATAAAAAATCTACTGGAATAGGATTATATTTATGTAGAAAATTATGTGATAAATTAGGAGTGGCAATAGAATTAGAATCAATTCAAAATGAAGGAACAGAAGTAAGATTAATATTTCCAAATAGCAGTTATACTTCTTGTATATAAAAACAATTATAGAATAACTTTTAAGCAATGTTAATTTTTAACCTTACAAAAATGTTATATTAATGTAAGGCAAATCGATGGATACAACTTTCAAAAGATATTATAATTAATTTAATACAAATAATTAATTTGAGTGAAATTATATACTTTGAAAGGAGTTTTTATTATGGAAAAAATTTTAGAAGTAAAAAATATTGAAAAATATTATGGAACAAAATCAAATTTGAGTAAAGCCATAGACAATATTAGTTTTAATATTGAAAAAGGAGAATTTGTAGGTATTATGGGAGCAAGTGGTTCTGGCAAAACCACATTATTAAATTGCATATCTACAATAGACAAAGTAACAGCAGGTCATATAATTATTAATAATGAAGATATTACAAGATTGAGAGGAAACAGACTAAATAAGTTTAGACGAGAACAATTAGGTTTCATATTTCAAGAATTTAATTTGTTAGATACATTAACTTGTTATGAAAATATTGCATTAGCTTTAACAATTCAAAAAATAAATACAGAGGAAATAGAAAAAAGAGTTAATAGCATAGCAGAAAAATTAGAAATAAAAGATATTTTAAAAAAATATCCATATCAAGTATCAGGAGGGCAAAAACAAAGAGTAGCATCATGTAGAGCAATGATTACAAATCCCAAAATTATATTAGCAGATGAACCTACTCGGCAGTTTAGATTCAAAATCTGCAAGGCAATTATTAGAAAATTTTGAGTATTTAAATAAAAAATTACAAGCAACAATATTAATGGTAACTCATGATGCTTTTACAGCTTCTTATACAAATAGAATATTATTTATAAAAGATGGCCGAATTTTCAATGAATTAATAAAAGGGAATGATACAAGAAGACAGTTCTTTGAAAAAATAATTGAGGTACAAACACTTCTTGGAGGTGATTTGAATGATGTGTTATAAAAATACTAAGTGTGATAAAAAGAAAATTTTGGATAATTTTTTAATAATAAAATTAGCAATAAAAAATATGACAAGAAGTATAAAAGATTATACAATATATTTTTTAACATTAGTTTTAGGAGTGGCAATTTTTTATATGTTCAATTCATTAGATAGTCAGCAAGCAATGTTAGAAGTATCTCGCTCAACACATGAAATGATTACACTTTTGATAAGTATGCTTGGATTTGTATCTGCATTTGTAGCAATTGTATTAGGATTATTAATAGTATATGCAAATAATTTTTTAATTAATAGAAGAAAAAAAGAGTTTGGCATATATATGATGCTAGGAATGGGAAAAACACAAATTTCAAAAATAATATTGATAGA
Organism: uncultured Clostridia bacterium; assembly: GCA_947628835.1. GTDB lineage: Bacteria > Bacillota > Clostridia > TANB77 > CAG-508 > CAG-269. The sequence goes on from CANRBL010000023.1 coordinate 22,598, forward strand.
AACAATATTTGTAGGAATAATATCTTTAATTATTGGCTTAATTATAGGAATATTTTCATCACAATTTATGTCAATATTAGTGGCAAAACTATTTGAAGCTGATATGAGTGAATTTCAATTTATATTTTCAAAAGATAGCTGTATAAAAACATGTGTATATTTTGCGGTTATGTATATAGCAGTTATGATTTTTAATAGTATTACAGTTTCAAAATATAAACTAATTAATTTATTAAATGCTACAAAGAAAAATGAAAAAGTAAAAATAAGAAATTCATTTTTAGCAATTTGTGTATTTTTTATAGGAGTTGTTATTTTAGGATATGCATATTATATTGTAACAGTAAAAACGAATACACTAAGAGTAGAAAAAGATTTGATAAAACCAATTTTAATGGGAATAATTGGTACGGTAACCATCTTTTGGTCTTTATCTGGATTTATATTACTTACAATTCAAAAAATGAAAAAAATATATTTAAGAAATACAAATATGTTTGTTTTAAGACAAATTAATAATAAAATAAATACTACAGTTGCAAGTATGAGTGTAATTTGTATAATGCTATTTATGACAATTACAATTTTATCATCAAGTTTATCTTTAAGAAATTCAATGCAAAAGGATTTAATTGAAATGACACCAGTTGACCTAAATCTAGAAAAAGTAGCTAATTTGCCAGAAACTTATAAAAATGCTTATGGTAAAGAAATTCAAACTACAGAAGAACAAAGAAAAGACTCCAAACTGTTAATATCAGAAACTTTAAAAAATAACGGACTAGATATAAATATATTAAAAGATATTATAGAAATACCAATATATGTACAACAAGATTTAACAATAGAGAAATTTTTAGGGGATAAGTTTGAAGAGATTGATAGGGAATTTCCATATCTTATTTATAGTACACCAGAAAAAATAATAAAATTATCTGATTATAATAAAATAGCAGAATTGTATGGAATAGAAAAATATTCATTAAATAATGATGAATATATTATGATTTGCGATTTTGATAATCAAGTTCAAATAAGAAATAGAGCATTAGCTGACGGAAATAATATTTTAGAGATAGCAGGAAAAAAATATAAATCAAAATATAATGAATGTAAAGATGGGTTTATTGATATGTCTACAAGTCATACTAATATAGGAATTTTAGTTGTTCCAGATAGTTGTAATTTAACAGATGATATGAAAGAAAAATATTTTTTAGTTGCAAATTATAATGTAACAAATGAAGATGATAAAGAAGAGGTAGAAAAATTATTTACAGATAGTAGTTCAAAATTAATTCAAAATTTAACAGAAAATGGAATAGACATAGATGGAGTAACAAAAATTTCAATTATTGAATCAAGTTTGGGATTAACAACTATTATTATATTTATTGCAATATATTTAGGATTGATTTTCTTAATAGCAAGTAGTGTTATTTTAGCTTTAAAACAATTAACAGATAGTAGTGATAATAAACAAAGATACACTATTTTAAGAAAGATTGGTTGTGATGAAAAAATGATAAATAAGGCACTATTTAGACAAATTGGAATATTTTTTGGTATGCCACTTATGTTAGCTATAATTCATTCTATTTTTGGAATACAATTTGCTCTAAATGTATTATCAGGAATTGCAAAAGCAAGTGAATTATTACCATCAATTATATTAACTGTATTTATAATAGGTGCTATATATGGAGCTTATTTCATTGCTACATATTGGGGAAGTAAAAGTATTATACAAGAAGAATAGTAGTGTATAGATTATCAAGTAACAAGTTTAAAGTTACTGGTTAATGGTTTTATATAAAAATAGTTATAAAAGCATAGAAATATAAGAATTTGAATGAAATGACGAATGTGATTGGAAAAACGAAATTAAGATTTTCTATATGGC
>CANRBL010000024.1 GCA_947628835.1 uncultured Clostridia bacterium
GGTGTAAGTGCAGTAATGTATTAAGCTGACCAATACTAATAAATCGAGGGCTTAACCACAATTAAAGAAAAGGAAGAAGTTCTAATTACATTTCATCTATGTATTTTTGAGTGTGCTGTTATATTTATATATTTGTATATATGTAAAATTTTGTCTGTATTCTATATATAGCATATAAAATACATAATAAATATGTAATTATTTAATATAAAAATTTTATTAATTTTAACAGTTACAATAATTTTCTAGTGACGATTACATAGAGGAAATACCTGTTCCCATTCCGAACACAGAAGTCAAGCTCTATTGTGCCGAAAATACTTGTGGGTTACCCTGCTGGGAAGATAGGTGTCGCTAGTTTTTTTTATTTTTAATTAAATGATATGAGATATATTATATGATTGAATATATTCAGAAAAAATTCAAAATAAATTAAAAAATATAAATAAGTATTATAAATATATGTAATGTTAATTTATATTTTTTAATAAAGGAGATAAAATGTCTAAAGTAAAATGGAAAGCTGGAACATTTCTGTATCCAATACCTGCAGTTATGGTATCTTGTGGTACTATGAAAAAAGCAAATATTATTACTGTTGCATGGACAGGAATAATTAATACAAATCCTGCAATGGTATACATTTCAATTAGACCAACAAGGTATTCTTACAACATTATTAAAGAAAGTGGAGAATTTGTTATAAATTTAACAACTAAACAATTAGCTAGAGCGACTGATTGGTGTGGTGTAAAAACTGGTGCTAAAGTTGATAAATTTAAAGAAATGAATTTAACGAAGGAAAAAGCAAATATTGTTAAATGTCCATTAATCAAAGAGAGTCCTGTTTCAGTAGAGTGTAAGGTTACTGAAATTAAAGAAATGGGAAGCCATCATATGTTTATAGCAAAAGTTATGTGTATAGATGCAGATGAGAAATATATAGATTCTAAAGGTGCTTTTGATATATCTAAATGTGATTTGATAGCATATTCTAATGGAAATTATTATTCATTAGGTAAAAAAGTTGGAAAGTTTGGTTTTTCAGTGAAAAAAAATATTAAAAAGCATTGAAATATAAGGATATGAATTATAACTTATAGTGCTACAATTCACATCTAGAAAAACAAGTAACCATATAATTTTTGCATTCCGTTCTCCAAGGCGTTAAAGTTTCGTTGGTTTCATATATGTTGAAACACACTAAACTATATTGCCAGCATTATATATGTAGGTCGAACTCATTTAAAAATTATATGGTTACTTGTTTTATTTATAATTAATGTTAGATATGAAGTAACCATTTATTGTTACAAGTTAATGGTTTTATATAAAAATAGTCTTAAAAGCATAGAAATATAAGAATTTGAATGAAATGACGAATGTGATTGGAAAAGCTTTAGAAATTCTACGCAATTTTATGGAAATAGTTCGCGTTGAGTGAAAGGGTGCCATAAAATAAGTTAGAATTTCTTAAGCTTTGTAATGAACCGAGGAATGTAATGAAAATCTTATATTTCTATGCTTATAGTAATTTATTTATTTAAAACCATTATTATGTAACCCTTTATTACGAAATTTCTTGAAAATTATTGACATATACAAAAAAAAGTGATAAAATAAGCAAGCATATGTGTAGAGCATATGTTCACATCGTTTTAATAAAGGTTAATAATTCGGAGGTGTATAAATAATGGCAGCAAAAGGACCAAGAGAAAATATAATATTGGAATGTACGGAATGTAAGAGAAGAAATTATATGACTTCAAAAAATAAGAGAAATAATACAGACAGGCTTGAATTAATCAAGTATTGTAAATTTTGTAAAAAACGTACAACTCATAAAGAAACTAAATAGATATGCTATTTTAAGGAGGATATAAAATGGCTAATAAAGATACTAAATCAAGCAAAGATAAGAAAAATGGTTTTAGAGATTTTAAAGCTGAATTAAAAAAAGTAATATGGCCAACAAAAGAAGAATTAATGAAAAATACAGTTGCTGTTGTTACCATAGTCTTACTTACTGCTTTAATAGTTTTTGTTTTAGATATTGCATTTGAAAGTTTAAATAAATATGGTATAAGTAAGTTGCAAACTGTATATTCAGATAATTTTTCTGAATCAGATGAAACAGAAAGTGATGAAACAGTAGAAAATGAAAGTGATGAAAATAGTACAGAGCAAGAAGAAAATGAAAATAATGATACTACACAAGAGGATAACGCAAGTAGTGAGCAAGAAATTAATGTAGAAGATGAAACAAATAATGTAGAAGATGAATCAAATAGTGAAGAAGTACAAGAAGGACAAAGTGAAGAGTCTAATGAATAACATAATCAAAAAAGGAGGCTTATAGAAATGTCTCAAAAAGACTATGATATGGTTCCACGATGGTATGTTGTACATACATATTCTGGATATGAAAATAAAGTAAAAACAGATCTTGAAAAAACTGTAAAAAATCGTGAATTAGAAGATTTTTTCTTTGAAATTGTAGTTCCTATGGAAGAACAAATAGAAATAAAAGATGGAAAAAGAAAAACAAATTTAAAAAAAGTTTTTCCAGGATATGTTTTAATAAAAATGATAGTAACAGAAGAATCATGGTATATTGTAAGAAATACAAGAGGTGTTACAGGGTTTGTAGGTTCTGGAACTGATCCAATACCTCTAACAGATGAAGAAATAAGAAATATGGGCTTTGAAGAAGTATCTGTTAATATAGATTATGACATTAATGAAAAAGTAAAAATTATGAATGGAGCATTTGAAGGATTTGTTGGAACTGTTCAAGAAATAAACAAAGAAAAAAATAAAGTTAAAGTTTTAGTTTCAATGTTTGGAAGAGAAACACCAGTGGAATTAGAATTTTCACAAGTAAATAAATTAAGTTAAATTAAATTATTAAATGAAATACTATAATTGATAAAAAATATATATAATTAATAATTATAGTAAAATTAATAAAAAATTCAATTATATTGTAAATTTATCAAAAATTATCGTATAATTAATAAATTAACAAAATTATAAGGAGGTGCAATAATGGCAGAAAAAGAAGTGTCAAATATAATAAAATTGCAAATAGAGGCAGGAAAGGCAACTCCAGCTCCACCAGTAGGACCAGCTTTAGGTTCAAGTGGTGTAAATATAATGCAATTTGTTAAAGAATTTAATGATAGAACTGCAAATCAACCTGGAATGATAATACCAGTTGTTATAACAGTATTTAAAGATAAATCATTTGAATTTATCACAAAAGTACCACCAGTAGCAGTTTTAATAAAAAAAGCTATAAAGATAGAAAAAGGTTCAGGAAAGCCTAATAAAGAAAAAGTTGCTAAAATAACATTAGAACAAGTTAAAGCAATTGCAGAGCAAAAAATGCCAGATTTAAATGCTACAACAATAGAAGCTGCAATGGAAATGGTAAAAGGAACAGCACGTTCTATGGGTGTTGTAGTAGTTGATTAAATAAAGGTTAATAAGAATAAATAAAAAATAATAAAAATTGGAAGAGTAGTTTTATATATAATAGACTCTCGTTAAAACCAAAGGAGGAAAAAATGAAAAAAATGTCAAAAAGATATTCTGAAAGTATTAAATTAATAGATACTGCAAAAGAATATGAAATAAAGGAAGCTTTAGATATAATTGAGAAAATGCCTAAAGCAAAATTTGATGAAACTGTTGAATTACATGTTAAACTAGGAGTAGATTCAAAACATGCTGATCAACAAGTTAGAGGAACTGTAGTGCTTCCTAATGGTACAGGAAAAACTTTAAGAGTATTAGTATTTGCAAAAGGACCTAAAGCAGAAGAAGCACAAAAAGCTGGTGCAGATTTTGTTGGAGCAGAAGAATTAATACCAAAAATTCAAAATGATAATTGGTTTGATTATGATGTAATAGTTGCTACACCTGATATGATGGGAGTAGTAGGAAGATTAGGTAAAGTATTAGGACCAAAGGGATTAATGCCAAACCCAAAATCTGGAACAGTAACAATGGATGTTACAAAAGCTATAAATGATATTAAATCAGGTAAAGTTGAATATAGATTAGACAAAACAAATATTATACATTTAGGTTTTGGAAAAGTATCTTTTGGAGCACAAAAATTACAAGAAAATTATGATGTTATAATGAATGCTATTATAAAAGCAAAACCAGCAGCAGCAAAAGGTCAATACATAAAAAGTGTTGCTATTGCTACAACAATGGGACCAAGTATTTTAATTAATCAAAAATAAAATATAGCCAAAGACAGTAGGCATATATAAAATTTTAAACGTTAATTATACGTTAAGTATAAAATAAGTCCTACCGAGGTATATAAATAAAGTGATTTAAAGCACTTTTTATATGTCTCTTTGGATATATGAAGTGCTTTTTATATTGTAAAAATTTGAGTTTATTTATAATATAAAAAGATGAATTTAATGTTATTTAGTTTTAAGGAGGTGAAACTAAAATGGCAAGTGAAAAGAATATAAACATAAAGAAAGAAGAAGTATCAAAATTAGCAGAAAAAATGAAAAATGCAAAATTAATACTTTTAACAGATTACAGAGGAATTAGTGTTGAAGATGTTACAAAATTAAGAAGTGATATTAGAAATACTAATGCAGAATACAAAGTAATAAAAAACAATATTACGAAAAGAGCATTAGCAGAATGTGAAATAGAAGGTTTAGATGAAAAATTAGAAGGTCCAACAGCAGTAATCATATGTAATGATGAATACTTAGAGCCAACTAAAGTTATATATAACTTTACAAAAAATAATGAATTTTACAAAATAAAAGGTGGAGTTATTGAAGGAAAAGTAATGACAGCAGAAGAAATTATCACATTAGCCAAATTACCATCAAAGGAAACATTACTATCAATGCTTGCTGGTGCATTACTTGGCAATATATCAAAATTGGCAGTTGCTTTGGAGCAAGTTCGTATACAAAAAGAAGAAGCTTAGTTTATTAGTATATGTGTAAAAGCACAAAAATATATAATAGAGTGGTGAACTTAAACACTAAAATTAGAAAAATATATAATATTATGAAAGAAGAAAATATAAAAAGTACATAAATTTTGTTTTCTACTTTCAAGAAAAATTAGGAGGATTATAAAATGAGTAAAGAAGAATTTATTGAAAATATAAAAAATATGTCTGTAGTAGAATTAGCAGACTTAGTAAAAGCTATAGAAGAAGAATTTGGAGTATCAGCAGTAGCAGCTGCTGCACCAGCAGCTGGAGGAGCAGCTGTAGCTGCAGCTGAAGAAAAAACATCATTTAATGTTATTTTATCATCAGCAGGAGATCAAAAAATAAAAGTTATAAAAGTAGTTAGAGATGCTACAGGATTAGGATTAAAAGAAGCTAAAGATTTAGTTGATGGAGCACCTAAAACAGTTAAAGAAAATGTTTCTAAAGAAGAAGCAGAAGACTTAAAAGCAAAATTTTCAGAAGTTGGAGCAGTTATTGAATTACAATAAGGATAAAAAGAGCAAAAAATTGCTCTTTTTTATTTACAATATAATAGGAAAAATGGTATAATAGAAAAATAGTGCAGAAAAATTTCTGTATGTTTAACTTCGTTATACTAATTAGTTGAGGAAGGTAAATTACCTCTGCTTTTTGGTTTTACATATATATAAATGTCAACAGAAAAGGAGGTTTTTTTATGGAAAGCATCATTTTTTTAATGATTGCTTCAATACTAGTAATGTTAATATGTTCTGTGTTGTTTTTTGAATATATTAACACAAATGTATTATTATCATTGAAAGTAATTGCTATGTCGGCATTAATTTTAGGTGGGTTTCAAGTGCTTACATTAAGTGCTCAACTCAATTATGGGTATGAAGGTATTGGATTCGGTATTTTTGGTATTATATTATATTTTATAATTTTTATTATTTCTACATTTTCTATGATATATGAATATAATGTGATAAAATTAAAAATGATAATGTCTAAAATTAGAATACTTTCAATGAAAGACTTTTCATAAAAAATAGTTTTTTTGGGCTAATGGGAAAGATAAACTTTTTTGTTAGCTTAAATCTTTTTTTATATAATAGGAAAGCCAAATAAAAATAATAAGTATGACACTTTTTATACAATGTAATTGCTATTTTTTTTTAAATGTAGTAAAATATGGAAAGAAATTGAGTAATAGCAATGTATATAGGATAATAATATACACAAAAAAGTAATAATAGAATAATATAAATTATAACAATATATAAATGGAGGACGATTATTAAGAATGGATAATCAGGAAAAATTTAATGAATTAAGGAGTAAATATACACAATTTGTATTTGAAAAATATGAGTTAGAAGAGGACGAAAAATACATACATATAAAATATCATTTTTCAATTCCAAAATTAACAGATTTTAAACCAACAATAAGTATAAGTAAAAAGCAAATAAAAATATCAAATTTATACAGTAATGTAGCAAGAAAAATGATTTTTCACATTGGATTGATAGAATTAATTAGTTATTGGAAATGTACATGTTCACCAAATGTAATTATTAAATGTGGATATTTAACAGAAGAGCAGATGCAATGGTTTAAAAAATTATATTATTATGGATTAGGAGAGTTATTTTACACAAACAATATACAAACAAATATTGATGATTTTATGAAAATTAAATGTGAATATGAAAATAATGATAATGATGATAATAGTATAGAAAACAAAGAGTATAGTGGATATATAGTACCAATTGGTGGTGGAAAAGATTCAATAGTAACATTAGAGAATATCAATAGAGATAAAAGTGATTGTTGCTTAATTATAAATCCTAAACCAGTTACAATGAAATGTGCGGAGATTGCTGGATTTGCTGATAATAATATAATAGAAGTACATAGAAGTATAGATAAAAATCTTATAGAATTAAATAAAAAAGGATATATAAACGGACATACGCCATTTTCATCATTGTTAGCGTTTTTATCATATTTTATAGCTTTTATAACATCAAAAAAATATATAGCATTATCAAATGAATCAAGTGCAAATGAATCAAATGTAGTTGGTCAGAAAATAAATCATCAGTATTCAAAAAGCTATGAATTTGAAAAAGATTTTGAAGAATATACCAAAAGGTATTTTAATGTTCCAATAAAATATTTTAGTTTTTTAAGACCATTAAATGAATTACAAATTGCAATGTTATTTTCAAAATACGAAAAATATCACAGTATTTTTAAAAGTTGTAATGTTGGAAGTAAAGAAAAAGAATGGAAATGGTGTGGAGAATGTCCTAAATGTCTATTTGTATTTACTATACTTAGTCCATTTTTATATAAAGAAAAATTAGTAAATATTTTTGGTAAGGACTTATTTGAAGAAAAAAAATTATTAAAAATGTTTATAGATTTAACGGGATATGGAGAAACAAAGCCATTTGAATGTGTAGGAACATTTGATGAAGTTAAATATGCAATAACAAAGACAATATCTAATTTGGAAAAAGAAAAAAGAGATTTACCATATTTATTAAAATATTATAAAGAAAATTATGAATTAGCAGATTTAAAAGAGGATTTAACAAAAAAATATAATGAAGAAAATAATTTAAATCCAGAATTAAATGAAATTTTAAGAAACTTAATATGGAGGTCATAATAATATGGAAAAATTATTAAATTATTTAAAAGATAAGAAAATTTTAATATTAGGTTTCGGATTAGAAGGTCAATCGACATATAAATTTATTAGAAAATATTTCAAAAATAAAAAAATATGTATAGCAGATAAAGAAAGTAAATTTTATGAGAAATATAGTTTTTTAAAAGATGATAAAAATTTGGAATATATATATGGAGAAGATTATCTTAAAAATTTAGAAGAATATGATATTATAATGAAATCTCCAGGAATATCTTTTGTTGGAATAGATATAAGTAAATTTAAAGATAAGATAAAATCACAATTAGAGTTATTATTGCAATTTTTTAATATACAAACAATTGGTATTACAGGAACTAAAGGAAAAAGTACAACAAGTTCTTTAATTTATGAAGTTTTAAAGGCACAAAATAAAAAATGTATGTTATTAGGAAATATAGGAGTACCTATTTTTGATTATATTGATAAAATAGAAAAAGATATGACTTTAGTATTGGAGATGTCCTCACATCAATTAGAATATATTAGTGTATCTCCTAATATTTCAATTGTTTTAAATATATATGAAGAACATTTAGATCATTATGAGTCATTTGAAAAATATATTGAGGCAAAATGTAATATATTTAAAAATCAAAGTAAAGAAAATTATTTTATATACAATGCAAATAATGATATATTAAAAAATTATGTGAATAAGTGTGATATCAAATCAAAAATATACAAAATTGATTATAATAATACTGAAAAATGTATGGAAAATACAGTTTATTGTAAAGATGATATTGTATATTTGAATAATGAAAAAATATATAATTGCAATGATAAAAGAAATTTATTAGGTGAGCATAATTTAAATAATATTATGTTTGTATTAGCAATAAATGATATATTAAAATTAAATTTAACTACTACAATAAATACAATAAATAATTTTAAACCATTAGAACATAGATTAGAAAAAGTAGGAACATTTGATGGTATTACATATTATAATGATTCTATTGCAACAATACCAGAAGCAACAATAAATTCTGTAAATGCATTAAAATGCGTAGATTCATTAATTATAGGTGGTATGGATAGAGGAATAAATTTTGATGAATTTATTAAATTTTTAAATGAAAGTAAAGTAAATAATATAATATGTTTACCTTCAACAGGCCACAAAATTGCTGAAAGATTAAATAAAAATAATATATATATAGTAAATGATTTAAAAGAGGCTGTTAGTGTAGCAAAGAAAGTAACGCAAAAGGGAAAAATATGTTTATTATCGCCAGCTGCATCAAGCTATGGATTTTTTAAAAATTTTGAGGAACGAGGAAATCAATTTAAGAAATTAGTGTCAAAATAGAAAGGATAATATATGAAAGAACAATTTATAGAAATTTTAAGAAGTATAAATAGAGAAGGGATGGAAAATTTAATAGAATTTTTAGAAAAAACTGATTTTTTTAAAGCACCAGCAAGTACAAGATTTCATGGAGATTATGAAGGTGGATTAGTGGAGCATAGCTTAAAGGTGTATGAAATTTTAAAGCATAAAGTAAATAATTGTATAGAAAAGATTGAGGTTTCTGATGATTCTATAAAAATAATAGCATTATTACATGATGTGTGTAAAGCAAATTTTTATAAAATTGATTATAGAAATGCAAAGAATGCATTAGGAGTTTGGGAAAAAGTACCATATTATACAGTTGATGATACTATACCATATGGGCATGGAGAAAAATCAGTAATGATGATATCTGAATACATAAAATTGACTCCAGAAGAAAAGTATTGTATACGTTGGCATATGGGATTTACAGAGCCAAAAGAGGTATATAATACTTTAGGAGTTGCATTTAAAAAATATCCACTTGCGTTATTGACACATGAGGCAGATTTAGAGGCAACTTATTTATATGATATATAATTTGAAAACATATATGTAAAAATTAAATTTTATATTTGTAAAAGTAAATAATAAATAGTAAATGAAAGGAAGCAAAGATGTTAGCATATATAAAAGGTTCTTTAGAAATAAAATCAAATAATTATGTAGTAATAGATGTAGGAGGATTGGGGTATAAAGTTTTTATGTCTGAAACTGCAATAGAAAGATTAGGAGAAATTGGACAAATTGTTAAAGTTCATACTTATTATAGAGTAAGGGAAGATGATATTAGCATATATGGTTTTAATACGAAAGAAGAACTTAGGTTGTTTGAGTTATTATTATCGGTTAGCGGAATTGGTGCTAAGACTGCACTTACAATGCTTTCTGTAATTGCACCATCAGATTTTGCGTTAGCTGTTATTTCGAATGATATTTCAAAATTAACACAAATTCCTGGAATTGGAGCAAAATCTGCTCAAAGAATTGTATTAGAATTAAAAGATAAGTTGAAAGCAGAAGAAAATATAAATAAATTAGAAAATACAAAATTAAAAAATGCTATTGTAGATGATAATAAAGTATCAGAAGCAATTTCTGCATTGCAGGTATTAGGCTATAGTAAAAAAGAGGTTGAAAAAACTCTTGAAAAAATAGACAAGACTGATATGACAGTAGAAGAAATAATAAAGAAAGGTTTAAGTATTTTAGGCTTATAAGGAAGGAGTATATTGGAAATGAAAAGAGAACATAAAGATGAGCCTTTAAAAGACAAAATAAAGAAAAAAATACTTGCTTTTTTATTGGGAGTATTTGGAAGTTTTAATGTATTGGTAATTTATAACCACAAAGATGAAATAAAAAAGCAAATAGAGAGCAATAAAAAACAAAAATTTTTGGAATGCTTAAAAGTTGAAAATACAACTAATGAAGATATTGTTAAAGAAATTTTAGCTTCTAGAAATGACGTATTTTCAAAAGATACAGGGTGTAGCGAACAAGTGAGAAAAATTATACAATCGACATTAGAGCAAATAGATGAAAATTTTGAAATAAATTCAATGCAAAAAGGGATTCTTTCAGAAATGAGTAAAGAAGAATACAAAAAAAATTTTATACAAACAATATTAAAGGTTGATGACATAGTATATACAACACTAGATGAGATGAATCAATATACATTCTACTTTTTACAACATCCTACAACAGCTGCATTTTTTACTTATGTTCAATCAGAAAATGAATTGGGAATTATTCCACCAAATACTATTGTTATTTTAGATGGAGAAAATATAGAATATACAATATTACACGAAGCTGAACATGTAAATCAAGCATATGGTAATTCAGAAATATTAACATCATATACAAATGTTATTAGTATGTTAAAAGAAGGTCAAGCTACCAATAATGCTTATTATATAAGAAATATTAACTTAGATAGCATAAATAACGTTTCAGAAGATGCTTATAAATTATCTACTATTATTTATAATAAATTGGAATATTTAATAGGTGAAAAAGAATTAGATGAATATATGCATACACAAAATATAGATGTATGTAAATTTTTATGTAATAAATTAGATGGTAAGTATGGAGATGGTACAGGAGAAAAATTCTATAAATGTATTACTAACTTGCAATTATGGTTTGATCAATATTCAGAACAAAATATACTAGATAGAATTGAAAATGATTTACAAGAATTGAATGAAAAAAATGAATTTATAAGAACAAAAATAGAAAATGGAGAACAGTCAGCTAAATTGGATATGGCATATAGTATAAACAATAACTATGCAGAATTATTAAATTCTATTTTAGATTTAAATAAAAAAATTGAAGATGGTGTAAATCATGAAGCTTTTATTTTTGAATCGAGTTTTAGAGGTAAAGAAAAGGAAGAGTTGAGAAAGTTAGAAAAGTTAACTTTGAAGTGTATAAGCAAAGATATTGAAAATATTTCAAGCAAAAATGAAGCGATTGATTATATACAATTATGGGATTATTATAGACATAGATGTTCAATAGGTAGAAATCGAGAAGTAGGAGAAGAAGCAACAAATAAAGATGAAAATTTTAATATGTTATTAAATGTTCAACATAGGCTTTTTAAAAAATGTATGGAATATAAAGCATTAAACATATGTGATGAAAAAGTGTTTGATAAGTTAATAGAAGCGCAATTGTGTGATACATGCAATGCAAGTGTGATTGATGGTACTAATAATATGAAAATTTTAGATGAATATTTGATAAATAGTGTAGAAATTTATAAGGCAGATAATGGTAAAAAAATATATATTTGGGATGTAAATAAAAACAAAGAAGGAAAAGCTTCTGGAATAAAGATTGTGGCAGATAAAGAAATAGAAAATGAGCGCTAAAAATATATGGAAATGAATATAGCTAAGAAAGGGAAAGAGATTAGATATGGTAAGTAAAGAACCTTTAGCATATAGAATGCGTCCAAAAACTTTGGAAGAGTATGTTGGGCAGGAACATATTTTAGGAAAAGATAAAATATTATATAGAACTATAAAAGCTGATAGATTATCAAGTATTATTTTATTTGGTCCACCTGGTTGTGGAAAAACATCACTTGCAAAAGTGATTAGTGAAACTACAAAATATAAATTTTATAAAATAAATGCTGTTACTTCAGGAGTATCAGATATAAAAGCTGTAATTGATGAAACTAAAAACTATATGATGAATCCAACAGGAAAAAGTATTTTATTTATAGATGAGATACATAGATTTAATAAGTTACAACAAGATGCATTGCTTCCTTTTGTAGAAGATGGAACAATAATATTAATTGGAGCAACCACAGAAAATCCTTATTTTGAAGTAAATAAAGCTTTAATTTCAAGGTCAATGGTAATAAAATTAAATCCTCTTACTGAAGAAAATGTATATGATGTGTTAAAAATGTCATTACAAAGGAAAGATGGTCTTGCAGATTATAATATAAAAATAGAAGATAAAACACTTAGGAAAATTGCAAGTATTTCTAATGGAGATGTTCGTACAGCTCTTAATGGTTTAGAGGTTGCAGTATTAACAACAAAAATGGACGAAAATGGGATTATAAATATTACTGACGAAGTGGTAAAAAATAGTGTACAAAGTAGAAATGCTATTTTTGACAAAAATGGAGATAGCCATTATGACAATATAAGTGCTTTTATAAAATCAATGAGAGGCTCTGACCCAGATGCAACAGTTTTTTATTTAGCAAGAGCTTTACAAGGAGGAGAAGACCCAGTATTTTTGGCCCGAAGAATTGTAATTGCTGCTTCAGAGGATGTTGGAATGGCTAATCCAAATGCATTGGTTGTTGCAACTTCTGCAATGCAGGCTGTTCATATGGTCGGTATGCCAGAGGCTAGAATAATTCTTTCAGAAGCGGCAGTTTATGTTGCAACTTCAAAAAAATCAAATGCATCATATTTAGCAATTAATAGAGCTTTAGATGATGTAAAAAATAAGGATACAGGAGAGATTCCAATGCATATTAGAAATGCTCCTGTAGAGGGTATGAAATCACTAGGGTATAGTAATGGATATTTGTATCCTCACGATTTTCCAAATCACTATGTAGAACAACAGTATTTACCAGATAAAATGTTGGGAACAAAGTATTATATAAAAGATGAAAATATAAAAAATTAGAACAATTTGTTCAAAAGACTAGCTTTTTAGCTAGTTTTTTTGTATAATATTATTAACTTATAAGTTAATAATAACTAATTTGTATTTTTGAAATAAACATAAAGAGTTTTGAATAAAAGGAGCGTATTAAAATGAATTATAGAAATATAAGTAATTTAAACGAAGGAAAAGATTGGAAAAATACAAATAAAAAATATTTAGAAGAATTACAAAAGTTCCTAGATTTAGCAGATAACATAGAAAATGAAGATTTAAGAAAACATATAATATGTCAAATGCTTCGATGTGATAAAGTTTTAACAGAGATTGCTGAAAGTATAATAAATAAAGAATAAATTAAAATAAGTTGGTAATAATAAACAAAAATAAGGTAATTGCTATAATATTATTTTTTTATAAAAAGTGTATTAAGTAAAATGATAAAATTTTCATTATGAGATAAATTAAAAAGATGAAAAGGAAAGAGATATTTTGTTTAAAAGGATATAAGCTTTCATTTTTATGTGTGCCTTTGAGTAAAGCGAGAAAGGAATGAATTTTTTATGGTAAAAAAAAGCTTGATTGGATTATGTGCTGGAATAATATGTGGTTTATTTTCAACAGGAGGAGGTATGATTTTAGTTCCTTCTTTTATATATTTACTTAAAGAACAATCTATAGTAGCTAGGTCAACATCAGTTTTTTGTATTCTTATGATGGTTATAACAAGTAGTTTTTTTTACTATAAAGGTAATTTTTTTGATTGGAAAACAGGAGCATTATGTGCTACTGGTGGAATTTTTGGCGGATATATTGGTGCAAAACTTTTAGGGAAGGTATCAGAATATAAATTAAAACTTATTTTTACATTTTTTTTAATTTATATAGCTATAAGATTTTTACAATAGAAAAATTAGGATTAAATAAAAAATGGAGGTAATATGTTAGAAATCGTAATTGGACTGGTTGCTGGAATAGTAAGTGGAATGGGAATGGGAGGAGGAACTGTTTTAATTTTTCTTTTGACGACAGTGATAGGATTGCAACAACATATTGCTCAAGCTACAAATTTAATTTTTTTTATTCCAACATCTATATCAGCTATATTGGTAGGTTTAAAAAATAAAAATATAAATATTAAATTGGCATTAACTATTTCTATTTGCGGAATAATAGGTGCTATTATAGGGGCTAAAATTGCAATAAATACAGATGTTAATAAACTTAGAAAATATTTTGGATATTTTTTAATAGCTATTGCGGTGCATGAAATATATACTTTAATTAAAGAGTATATATTACAAAAAAAATGGAATAATAAAGATATATAATTTTTTTGAAAGGATGATGAAAAATGAAATTTGTAAAGGGAATGATGATTGGTACATTAATTTCAGCAGGTGCAATTATGTGGTATACAGATAGTATGAATATGAATAAAAAAAAGATGGTAAAAAAAGGAAAGCAATTTGCTAAAAAAATGGGAATGATATAAAAAGCGACCATAGGTCGCCTTTTAAAATTATTAGTGTAAATAAAATTAACAATTAGAATTTTTATTTTCACATTTTGGTGAATAATTGCAATTTTCATTTTCTATAATACAATCACATGTTTCCATAGAAGTTCCCTCTAAACAAGGTTCTTCGTTATTGCATTTAGCACATAATTTTACATGTTTTACAGCATTTACCCAAATTTCTATAGCATATTTTTTATTAGGACAAAGTGGTCCAAATACAAATTCTCCATCTTTATTAGTAAAAGTATGAGTAACAGGTTTTCTTTTTGTTTTTTCATTCTTTTTATCTATTTCTATTAATTTTACAACGGCATTTTCTATTGGGTGTTTAAAATAATTTTTTACAACACCATATATAACATCACGAGAATCATCTGAAAGAGTAATGTCTAAATCATATTCATTTCCTTTTTCAATCATTCCGCTAACTTCTAAATCTGGACAACATTCTTTGTTTTTAGATAAATCCATAATAATCTTCCTTTCTTGTTTCGCAATAAATATATATTGCTTAATATATATTATGACAAAAAAACATAAAAGTTGACAAGTACATAAGTATTAAAATAATAAAAGGAGATTGTTATGCATACAAAGATTTATAATGAAAAAATAGAATATTGTATAGAAATTATAGAAACAATAATAGGTTCTGCAATAATTGCAATAGCTGTAAGTTTATTATTATTACCAAACCAACTTTCATCAGGAGGTTTTACAGGTATAGCAACTGTTATATACTATCTTTTTAAAGTACCTATGGGAACTACAATAATATTATTAAATATTCCATTATTTTTAGTTGCTATTTACAAGTTAGGAAAAGGCTTTTTTTGTAAAACTATATTGGGTACTATAAGTTTATCTGTATTTATAGATATTCTAGATAGATTACAACCATTGACTGATGATAGATTTTTGTCGTGTATATATGGAGGTGTAATTCTTGGAATTGGAACTTCTATTATTTTAAAAGCTGGTTCTTCAACTGGTGGAACAGATTTAGTATCAAATATTGTAAGAAAATATAATAGTAATATAAAAATGGGGCAAGTAATAATTATAATGGATATTGTAATTATTGGAATAAATGTATTAGTGTTTAAACAATTAGAAATAGGGTTATATTCTGCAATTGCTATGTATTTAGAAGGAAAAATGATTGATATTGTTTTTGAAGGAATTTATTTTTCAAAATTAATGATTATAATTTCTGAAAAAAATAAAGAAATTTCTGATATGATAGAAAAAAATGTTGATAGAGGTATAACTGGCCTTTATGGAAAGGGAATGTACACAAAACAAGATAAATTAATTCTTATGTGTGTTGCTTCTAGAAAAGATGTTGTAAAAATCAAAAAAATTTCCCAAAAAATAGATGATAAGTGTTTTATTATAATTTCTAATGCTAGGGAAGTATATGGAGAAGGATTTAAAGTTGATAAATAATTGAAAATCCTTATATTTTTATGCTTAGTTACAGGTTAATGGTTTTAAAAGGATAAATTTCTAAAAGCATAGAAATATAAGATTTTCATTGCATTCCTCGGCTCATTACAAAGCTTAAGAAATTCTAACTTATTTTATGGCACCCTTTCACTCAACGCGAACTATTTCCATAAAATTGCGTAGAATTTCTAAAGCTTTTCCAATCACATTCGTCATTTCATTCAAATTCTTATATTTCTATGCTTTTAAAACTAGTTTTATATAAAACCATTAACCTGTAACTATGCTTATTGTAATAAAGCAAAAATGCGTTTACATTTTATGTAAAATATGATATAATTTATGCGTATTTTATATGAGGAGTTTAGAAATGAATGAGTATGAAAAAACATTTGTAGAAGAGTTAAAAGATATAAACGAGCAAATATTTAGAGTATATTGTTTAAATGAATTAGATAAAGCTCAAGAATTTGAAAAAAGATTAAATGAAATAAAAGAAAAATATGAAATAATAATTCAATCAGCACTACAATCGTGGGATATAGAAAATTTGGAGGATATAATAGAAGATAAACTACAATTAAAAGAAGATATAAATCAATTTTTAAGTAAAAATCAAGAAAAAGAAATGGAAATTGTAAAAAAAGGATATATAATAAGAATAAAAGAATTTATAGAGAAAATTGATGAAAAAGAAATTAGTAATTTATTTACACAATTAGAAAAAATGGTTAAACAAATTAAAAAAGAAGAAGATAGTATAATTAATGAAGAAATAGATGAGTTAATATCAAGAGCTTTGTTAATTATATATAAGAAACAGATAAAAAATAATGAAGCGATAGATTTAAATAAAATAACTGAGTTGTCAACAAATGAATGCTTTATAAAAGTAGTGAAAGATGAACTAATAAAAAAATTAAAAGAAGTAAAAGATGAAAAACAAAAAATTAAAATATTATCGATAGAAGAAAATTTAAATGAAGAAGGTTTAAATAATAAAGAATTATGGCAAATAATATCAGATACAAATAATGTAATAATATGTGGAAATGAAAATGTAGACTTTCAGGCAAAAAACTGCTCTAAGTTAACGAGTCTAGATAAAATATTAAAAAGGACAACTAAATATGTTTTTGGAAAAGTAAATGAAGAAACTGGGGAATATGAAGATGTAACAGTAGAATATCACGCATTTCCTCCTAAAGGTAAGTTATTAAAAAAATGTAAAAATGAATTAGTTGAATTAGAGATAAACAATGTTGAAGAAATACATAGCAAAAATTTACAATTCAGAGAATTTGATAATTTACAAGTATTAATATTTGGAAAAAATGTAAAAAAAATTTATGGTATGTTAAATGACTATTATTGCGGAACTAGAAGTAAGATAAAAAAAATTGTATGTTCAGATGATGTAGAGCTATTAGGAAATCATGTATTTACACATTTATCTGAATTGACAACGGTAGAAATAGGTTCTGGACTTAAAGTATGGGGAATGAGTTGCTTTTCGGGTGATAAAAGTTTAGTAAATATAAACATAGACAATGGAATGACATATATACCAGATTATTGTTTTTCACATTGTGAAAATTTAAAAGATATAATACTACCAGTATCTATTCAAGAAATAGGGAGGTTCGCTTTTTTCAAAGCTGGAATAAAGAAGATAGATTTAAATAATGTTCAGAGTATAGAAGAATATGCTTTTTGGAATACAAGTTTAGAAGAAATAAAATTTCCAAGTAGTTTAAGAAAAATAGAAAATAGTGTTTTTGAAAATTGTAAAAAATTAAAAAGAGTTGAAGGAGAGGGAAATATAGATATAGGTAGAGGGTGTTTTGATGGCTGTAATGAAAATTTAATTATAGATATTAGAAAAAAAGAAATTGATAAAAAGTCTACATCTTTACATATAAAAAATGAAATGATTGTAAGTAATGAAGCAGAAGAAAAAATAATAAGTTGTGTTAATAAAGATAAAGAAAGTATTGTAGAATCAGGAGGTGAAGTTGATAGGTAATGGAAAGTGATGAAGAAAATTTAATTGAAGATGAAGTAGAGTATATACAACAAACCATGAATGAAATCCAAAATATAATAAAAGAAGTGCAAAAAATATATAAAACGGGAGAATATGATCATGAAACATCAAAGAACATTGAGGAAAATTTGAATATAATAAAGTATAAATATGACACAATAGTGGGAAATATCAAAAAAACAAATGTACAAGAAAGTGAAATTATAGAAAAAATAGAAGAACTAGAAGATATTATAAAAGAAAGTATGAAATATAATAAAAGAAAACAAATTGAACTTTTGAAGCAGGATATTGTGTATAAACTAAAAGAATTCATAAAATATGCTAATTCTAAAAAAACGGAGCAATTATTTATAGAGCTAAAAGAAATTATGAATGATTTTAGAAAAAAAGCTGAAGAAGGAAGTATTATAAGTGAAAATATCAATGAAATAATATCAAGTTTTATAATAAATATTTATATAAAGCAAATCAAAGATAATGAAAGTATAGATTTGAATTATATAGATGAGTTAAATATTAAGCAAAGTTTTATTAAAGAAATAAAATCAAAATTAATAAAAATTGCTTCTAATGAGGATGATGAGGAACAGAAAATAAAAATTCTATCGGTTATAAGAAATGTAAATGAAGATAATTTAAATGATACTGAGTTATGGAATATACTTGAAAATTCTAATGACATAAAAATTAAAGATGAGAAATTTGATGAAATACAAGAAGTACAAGTTAATAGTAGTTTTATTGATAAATTTATAAAAAGGACAACTAAATATGTTTTTGGAAAAGTTAATGAAGAAACACGAGAATATGAAGATGTAAAAGTAGAATATCATGCATTTCCACCTAGAGGTAAATTAAAAAAGAGGTGTAAAACTGAATTAATAGAATTAGAAATAAATGATATAAAAAAAATAGATAAAAGAAATTTTAGATATGAAGATTTTTTAAATTTACAAGTATTAATATTTGGAAAAAATGTAGAAGAAATCAGTAGTACAATTATTTTTGATAAAAAAGGAAACAAAAAAGAAAATAATTCAAAAATTAAAAAAATAAAATGTTCAGATGATGTACAAAAAATAGGTGATAGTGTTTTTTCTAATTTAAAAGAGTTAGAAGAAGTAGAACTGGGAAAAGGAATTAAAGAATTAGGTATTGAATGCTTTGGATTAGACAGTAAATTACATAATGTGATAATTGGAGAAGGGTTAGAGTATATACCAGATTATTGTTTTGAATGGTGTACAAATTTAAAGAGGGTAGAATTGCCAAAATCTATAGAAGATATTGAAATGTCAGCTTTTGGTAATAGCGGTATAGAATATATTGATTTAGAAAATATAAAAGAAATGAAAGCAAATTGTTTTGAGGATTGCAAATCATTACATGAAGTAAAATTGGGAAATAAATTAAAGGTAATACCAATAAGATGTTTTATATCCTGTAAAGAATTAAAACAAATATCTATACCAGTTTCTGTAACAAAAATAGAGGAAGGTGCATTTTGTGGTTCAGGTTTACATTCAATAGATATACCAGACAATGTTGAAAATTTAGGTATAAGTATATTAGCAGGATGTCCAGATTTAACAGAAATCAAATTTGGAAAAGGTATTAGATACATACCAAATTTTTGTTGTTTTGATAGTGAAAATTTAAAAGAAATATTTATGGAAAATGTTGAAAGTATAGGCTATTATGCGTTTGCATATTGTGGATTAAACAATGTTGAATTACCATATAGTGTAAAATACATGAGAGAATATGCTTTTGAAGGTTGTATAAATTTAAAAAAAGTTGATATAGCATATCCTGATATAGAAATAGATAGTGATTGTTTTTGTAATTGTAATAATATAAAAGAATTTAATATAGAAAATCCGCATATAGAAATTGATAGTAATGGTTTGGTTCATTATAGGAATGGAAGACAAGGCATAGGTGGAAAGACAATTAAGGAAGCTTTATTAGATATTGTAAGAGATGAAGAAACTGATATAGAATTCGTAAATATTGTAAAAACGCGTACTATAGAATATGAAAACAAAAGAAAACAAGTAGAAGCAGATAGATAGAGGGAAAATTCTATTATATAATCATATTGATTTTTGAGTGAGTAAATAGTATAATGTAGCATATAAAAAAGGAAGAGAGGAAAAAGGATAGATGAAAGCAATTGAAATTAGAAATAAATATTTGAAATTTTTTGAGAACCATGGACACAAAATAATAAAATCAGCACCATTAATACCAGAAAATGATCCATCAGTATTATTTACAACTGCAGGAATGCAACCATTAGTACCATATTTACTAGGGCAAAAGCATCCTGAAGGCCAAAGACTTACAGATTATCAGAAATGTGTTAGAACAGTAGATATTGATGAAGTAGGAGATAATAGGCATTTAACATATTTTGAAATGTTGGGAAACTGGTCATTAGGAGATTATTTTAAAGAAGAGTCAATACAAATGAGTTTTGATTTTCTAACAAAAGAATTAGGAATTCCAGTAGAAAAGTTATCTGTAACATGCTTTAAAGGAGATGAAGATGCACCAAGAGATGAAATAACGGCAGAATGTTGGAAAAAAGCAGGAATTAAAGAAGAAAATATATATTATTTTGGAAAAGAAGATAATTGGTGGATAGCTGGAGAAGAAGGACCATGTGGAACAGATACAGAAATGTTCTATGATACAGGAAAACCAAAATGTTCAAAAAATTGCAATCCATCTTGTAATTGCGGAAAATATGTAGAAATATGGAATAATGTTTTTATGGAATATTTTAAAGGAAAAGATGGAAAATATACGAAATTACAACAAAAAAATGTTGATACAGGTCTAGGGCTTGAGAGAATGGCAATGTTATTACAAGGAAAAGAAACTCCATATGAAACTGAATTATTTAAGCCAGTAATGGATAAAATAGAAGAATTGCAAAAAGTTGATGATATAAATAGTAGAAGAATAGTTGCAGAACATTTACGCTCAAGTATGATGATTATAAGTGATGGTGGAAGACCAAGCAATATAGACAGAGGATATATATTAAGAAGATTGATTCGTAGAATGATAAGACATATGAATAAATTACAAATTGATTTGGAACAAATATCAACATTAATAGATTTAAATGTGGAAAGTTTGAAAGAAATGTATCCAGAGTTAGTAAATAATAAAGAGCAAATAAAAAATGTTATATTAGAGGAAAAAGATAAATTTGTAAAAACATTAGAGCATGGAGAAAAAGAATTTCAAAAAGAAATGAATAAAACAAGAGAATTAAATCAAAATATAATTAATGGAAAAGTAGTTTTTAAATTATATGATACATACGGATTTCCACCAGAAGTAACAGAAGAATTAGCAAGGGAAAATGGATTTGAAATAGATAAAGAAGAGTTTAAAAAATTATTTAAAGAGCATCAGGAAAAATCAAGATTGGGGTCAGAACAGAAATTTAAAGGTGGATTAGCATCTACTGGAGAAATAGAAACAAAATATCATACTGCTACACATCTTTTGAATGCAGCTTTAAAAAAAGTTTTGGGAAATCATGTTCATCAAAGAGGAAGTAATATTACAGCTGATAGAATGAGATTTGATTTTTCACATGATAGTAAAATGACAGAAGAAGAAAAGAAACAGGTAGAAGATTTAGTAAATAAATATATAGAAATGGCAATACCAGTTGAAAAATTAGAAATGAGTAAAGATGAAGCAATTGCAATGGGGGCAGAAGCAATGTTTTTAGATAAGTATGGAGAACGTGTAACTGTATATAAAATTGGAGATATTTCTCTTGAATTATGTGGTGGTCCACATGTAGAAAATACTAAGGACATTGGAAAGTTTAAAATAAAGAAAGAAGAGTCAAGTTCTTCTGGAGTAAGAAGAATTAAAGCTGTAATTGAGTAATAAAAGAAAGGAATATAAAAAATGGAAGATTGTATATTTTGTAAAATTATAAAAGGGGAAATACCTTCAGATAAGGTATATGAAGATGATGAAATTTTAGCTTTTAAAGATATTAATCCAGCAGCACCTATTCATATATTACTAATACCTAAAAAACATATATCATCTCTTGCTGATTTGAAAGATGGTGACGAAAAAATAATAGGAAAAATATATACTATAATTAATAAAATAGCGAAAGAACAAGGCTTTATCGAAAATGGATATAGAGTTATTGTAAATTGCGGTAAAGATGGAGGCCAAGAAGTAATGCATTTACATTTTCATTTATTAGCTGGAAGACAATTTGGAGAAAAAATAATATAATAAATAATTTTAATATAATAGAAATACTATGAAACTTTAATTTTGCAATTTTAAGTGAAATAAAATATATATTTCTCAAAAATGCTCGTTCAAATAATTTTCACAGAAATTCTAAAAAATTTTATGGCACCCTTCCATTTTGCTTCGCTACATGAACTCTTTCCATAAAATTTTCTAGAATTTCTAGCTCAATTATTTTCAATGCGCTTTTTTCAAAATTATATATTTTATTTCAGAAGAAAGTAATTTTGAAATTAAATTTATTTTTAAATAAGAAAGGTAAAATAAATTATGAGAGCATTAGTAACAGGTGCATCTTCAGGTATTGGTAGAGATATTGCAATAGAATTATCTCATAAGGGGTATGATTTAGTTTTAGTTGCTAGAGATGAAAATAAGTTAATGGAAGTAAAAGAAAAAATAAAAACTAATGCAGAGATAATTTGCATGGATTTATCTATAGAGGAAAATTGTAAGAAATTACATGATATGGCAAAAAATATAGATTTATTGGTAAATAATGCTGGATTTGGAGTTTTTGGAGAATTTACCAATACAGATTTAAATAAAGAATTAAATCTTATTAAAACAAATATAGTGGCTGTTCATATACTTACAAAATTGTATTTGCAAGATATGGAAAAAATTAATTCAGGCCATATATTAAATGTAGCCTCAATTTCAGGTTTTTTGCCAGGTCCATTAATGGCAACATATTATTCTTCTAAGTCATATGTAGTTAGATTATCTCAGTCAATAAAAGAAGAATTAAAAAGAAAAAAGTCAAATGTAAAAATAAGTGTGTTATGTCCTGGTCCAGTTCAGACAAATTTTAATAATGTAGCAGATGTGAAATTTAATATACATTCACTAAAAAGTGATTATGTAGCAATATATACAGTAAATAAATTATTGAAAGATAAATTTTTAATAATACCAGGGTTAAGCATAAAAATGATAAAAATATTTTCTAAAATAGTTCCAGATAGTATTATTAGTAAATTCGTATTTAAAATGCAACAAAAAAAAAAATAACATAGAATAGTTTTTTATTAATGTATTGTAATGTTGTCAAATGTATGGATTAAAAAAGATTATTTTGTTACTATTGTTACACCAAAATAACCATTTTCATATTATATATAATATATAATGTAAGGAGGTTTTATTTTGGCAAAAATAATTATATTTAATAATGATACGAATAAAATGGAAGTTTATTATAGAGGAGAAAATGAAGCAATGCCATATAATACTAATAGAACTTTAACAATTAGAGAATTTAGAGGGTCCAGTAGAAGTAATATTTTGTGGTCAACCAAAAGATGTATGCAAAGTTGGAATAGTCAACGATATTTATATGGTGCACCTATACCTGTTGGTTTTGCTTTTAAAAGACCATATGAGGGAGGTCATGGTAACCAAAGTCATGACTGAATATATACAGTTGAACACATAAAAATATTGATAGAAGATAAGTAAAATTTGTGGTTTTAGATTAAAAATAATTGCCAAGACTTTATTTTCTAAGAAAAATCTGTTAAAATAATGTTGTGAAAAATAATAAAGTTGGAGTAATATATGAAGATTAATTTTGAAGAATTATTTGAAGAAAAGATTTTAGAAAGAGGTTACAATTATTAAAAGAGTATCAGAAGATAGAGGATGAGAAATCTAAATTTACTGGAAAGAGAAACTATGAGGAAATAAGAAAAATACTGCAACATATGAAAACACTAA
>CANRBL010000025.1 GCA_947628835.1 uncultured Clostridia bacterium
ATTTTTTTATTTCATTCTTCATTTTTTACCTCCTTTTTTTAGTAATGCGATTGCCAAATCACTTACTATTATACTATAGGAGGTATTTTTTACTAGAAGTATTTTTACCTACCACTGGTAGAACCAGTGGTTTATTCAAGCTGAAAGCGCCAATAATATTTTATTTCACTTAGAATTGTGAAATAAAATTTTAATAGTATTTTCTATTATATAAAATAAGCCCAAGACTTTCTATCAAATGCAAATTTTAAGAAAATCTTAGACTATAAACTTTCACTATTTATATTTATCAATTATGACATAACTTCATATTTATTTACATCTATTTTTTCAGACAATACATCATCTAATTTATGATTTTTTACTAATTGTTCTTTTTGTATTTTTGTCAATTTTTTTATATGATATTCCAATTTAGAAGCAAAAACTCTATTTTCTGTCTGCCAAACACATTCTAGTTTTTTTGCACTATGAGTTAAAGTATACTTTGCACAATTTTTGTCTTTACAAAAATGTTCTTTCATTCTTTTTTCAATATTAACAGTTATTCCTGTATAAATAGAATTATCTGAACATCTTAACATATAAATATAATACATTTTTTATCCTTTCTAAAATCATTTGTTTATTTTTTATTATAATCATCTAAAAAATGATATGTTTCGCCATTCTTTCTATACGAAATTAAAGTATCTAAATTGACATTTTGAGTGCTTCTAAAAATATTTATATCTACTTTGTCATAAACACGCCTTAACTTTTTTATTAATTTTTTTATTTCTTCTCTCTTAGAACCTTCTTCGCCATCTTTATTCATATTATCACGCTCAGTAATTTTACAAGCACATTGAATAAATTCCAAATTATGTTTTTGTTTCCAATTTATAATATCAGCTTCTTTTACATAATATAATGGTCGTATTAATTGCATTCCCGGGTGTGATGTACTTTTTACTTTTGGCATCATTGTCTGCATTTGTGCTCCATATAACATTCCCATTAATATTGTTTCTATAACATCATCAAAATGATGACCTAATGCAATTTTATTACAACCTAATTCTTGAGCCTTATTATATAAATAACCTCTTCTCATTCTTGCACACACATAACATGGATGATTATCTATTTGTTCAACTGCTTCAAATATATTAGTTTCAAACATAATTATAGGAATATTTAATAACTCTGCATTTGATATTATTTTTTTCCTATTTTTTTCATTATACCCTGGATTCATAGACAAAAATACCAAATCAAAATTCATTTTACCATGTTTCTTCAATTCTTGAAAACACTTCGCCATAAGCATTGAATCTTTTCCACCTGAAATACATACAGCTATTTTATCTCCATCTTGTATCATTTCAAATTCTTTTATACCTTTTATAAATTTTGTCCAAATTTTTTTTCTATAACTTGTTATAATACTTCTTTGTATTTCTTCATGCCTTTCCAATTATATTATCTCCTTTTAGATTCTTCATATGCTTTTCTTACTGCTCTTGCTAATTGGTCTGCACATGAAGTTCCTTTTGTTCCACATCTTATTCCACCGACTTTTTTTTCTATTTCTTCTACCGTCATTCCCTCTACAAGCTTTGGTATTGCTTGTAAATTTCCAGGGCATCCTCCAACAAATTTAACATTAGTTACTACATTTCCATTTAAAGTAAATGTAATTATACTTGAGCACGTATTTTCTGTTCGATACGTATATTCCATATTTAATCAACTCCTTCATCTACTCATATTCAGATATTCCTATACGATATTCTATATCTTCCATATAGGGAAACATTTCTTTAACACGTTTTAAAGTTAACATAGAAAATTTAGGTTGAGGATTTTTAGGGTCATTAGAAATGAGTTTTTGGGTATAGCAATTTTTTGCTGTTTTAAATAAAACATATCTATTCCTAACATATGTGTAGTATATTTGATACCCATTATTTAAGTCTACCCACATTTTTTCAAAAGTATAATCTTCCATAAACAATTCTTTCCTTTCCTGTTAACTAAAAATCTTATATAAATATTTGTTTTAATGCATAATACAATATTTAATTAGAAATCATGTTTTCAAAATCTTCTTCTGATATTACTTC
Organism: uncultured Clostridia bacterium; assembly: GCA_947628835.1. Classification (GTDB taxonomy): domain Bacteria; phylum Bacillota; class Clostridia; order TANB77; family CAG-508; genus CAG-269. Next base: position 2,109 of record CANRBL010000025.1, read on the forward strand.
TATACCTAAGCTTTGTGCTTTGGTAAGTTTACTACCTGCATCTTCTCCTGCTAACACATAGCTCGTTTTTTTCGAAACTGAACCTGATGTTTTTCCTCCAAATTTTTCTATTATATCACTTGCCTGATCTCTTGTATATTTAGACAAAGTCCCTGTTAATACAAAAGTTTTACCATCAAATCTATTATCAAATTCTTCATCACTTTCCAAACTTTTCATATTAACTCCAGCTTTTTTTAGTTTTTGTATTAAATCAATTGTCTGTTCTTGCATAAAAAACTCTTTTATGCTATCTGCAACTATTGGACCAATTTCATCTGTAAAACTTAATGAACTAAATGTTGCATTTGCAAGCTTATCCATTGTTTGATATTTTCTTGCTAGAATTTTAGAAGCTTTGACTCCAACGTGCCTTATTCCAAATGCTGTTATTAGCCTATTTAAGTCATTCTTTTTACTTGCTGTTATACTATTTAATAAATTATTTGCAAATTTTTCTCCATTCTTTTTCAAAGACTTTATATCATCAAGCTTTAAAGAATATATATCTGCAATGTTTTTTATTAATCCTTTATCTAACAATTGTTGTATAATGCTTTCACCTAATCCTTCAATATTCATTGCTTCTCTAGAAGCAAAATGAACTAAATTTCTAAATAATTTTGCAGGACATTCTATTCCTGTACATCTAATTGCAGCTTCCCCCTCTTCTCTTACAGCCCTTGCTCCACATACAGGACAAATATCTGGCATAGTAAATTCTTGTTCTTCTCCTGTTCGTTTACTATAAACTACATCTACTACTTCCGGTATTACATCTCCAGCCTTTTGAATTATTATTGTATCTCCAATTTTTAAATCTTTTGCTTTTATAAAATCTTCGTTATGAAGTGTTGTCTTTGATATTGTTGACCCTGCTACTTTAACCGGTTCTACTATTGCTATTGGCGTAATTACCCCTGTTCTTCCAACTTGACATACAATATCTTTTAATTTTGTTTCTTTTCTTTCTGGAGGATATTTATAAGCTATTGCCCACTTGGGCACTTTTGAAGTAGTACCTAATATTTGTCTTAATTTTAAATCATCTACTTTGATGACTGCTCCATCTATTCCAAAAGTTAAATTTTCTCTTTTTTCACCTATTTTTTCTATTGCACTAAATATTTCTTTTATATCTTTGGCAAATATTCTAATAGGGTTTACATTAAACCCTATTTTTTCTAAATATTCCAATTCCTCATAATGTGAATTAAATTGTTTGCCTTCTATCTTTTGAACATTAAATATATAAATATCTAAAGGTCTATCTTTAACAATTTTTACATCTAATTGTCTAAGTGAACCTGCAGCTGCATTTCTCGCATTAGCAAAAAGTTCTTCTTCCTTTTCTTCTCTTTCTTGATTCATTTTTTCAAAATCTTGTTTACTAATAAACACTTCTCCTCTAACGGTTATATCTATATTCTCTTTTAATTTTTGTGGTATTGTTTTTATTGTTTTCAAATTTTCTGTTACATCTTCTCCTACTAGCCCATTTCCTCTCGTTGCCCCTCTTACAAATTCTCCATTTTTATATTCAAGTGCAGCTGACAATCCATCTATCTTCGTTTCTACTACATATTTAACATTTTTTATATTATTATCACTTGCTTCTTTCCTTACCTTTAAGAAAAAATCTTCAACTTCATCAAAACTAAATACATCTTGCAAACTTTGTAATGGTACTTCATGCTCAACTTTTGTTAAGCCTGCTTTAACATGTCCACCTACTTTTTGTGTTAAAGAATCTTTTGTTATAAATTCTGGAAATTCATTTTCTAAAGTTCTTAATTTTTTTAACATCATATCATATTCATAATCTGAAATTTCTGGCTTGTCCTCATCATAATATTTTTTTGCATGATATTCCAAAACTTCTTTTAATTCCTGTATTTTCAATTTTGCTTGCTCTTTATCCATAAATTGTATATCTCCCTAATTATCTTTCACTATCTATGTTTTTTAATTTTCCTTGCCATATTCTACTAATTTGCTCAGCTGTTTCTTGCCATTCTTGGCTTTGGTCTTTTGTAATATCTCCTTGCTCAATTAACTGTTGTAGTGTTTCTTGTGTAATTTCTCTATTATTTTTACAATTTTCTAATATATTTAATATTATTAGTGCTGTACATTCATTAATTCCATCTATTCCATATGTTTGTTCTACATCAAAATATTTCTCTTTTTCTTGAATTTTTTCTTTTGTTTTAAAAATATTTTTTATATCTTTTCCGCTATATATACCTTGTCTTACTATATCTTTTGTTCTATTGCTCAATTCACTCCATTTGTCATTCTTTTTACCCATTACTTTTGCAACTTTCAATTGTTGTTGAGTCATATCTTTCTTTAATGATTGTATATTATCTTCTATATATTTTTGTATATCTGTACTTTCTATTTTATCACTACAACTCAATGTATACATTAAATCCAATGTTTTTTCATCAAATTCATTTTCTCCTAATGATTTAATAAATGCATTTTTATCTAATTTTTCAAATAAACCATAACCCTTTTCTTCTTTATCTTCAGTTGATACCTTTGCTAATGTATAATACATTGTGTATATTAATTCATAATTTATTGGTGATTCTTCTCTATTTTGTTGGATATTTTTCATTATAGTATCGATTTTATTTTTTTGATATTTTTTTTGTACGTTTTTGTTATTATTCTCTTTTTCAATTTGCTTCTTTCTAAATATATTATTAAATATTCTAATAAATTTATTATCTTTAGCAGGAATATTTTCATCTTGTTTATTTAAATTTATATACTCTGCTGTTTCTGATATTAACTTTTGTATATCTGTATCTACTTCCAAAAATTTACTTTCTCTATAATTTTCTTTTACATATTTCATATCACCTAACTTAGATTGTATATCCAAAAGTTCTGATTGTTCTGAAGCAACCTCATCAGTTACTAATGTGTATTCATATAATTCTCTTAATAATTGTGGATCTATTACTAATTCTCCATATTTATCTATTAATTCATAATTAGGTTCATAACCATGAAAAGAAACTGTCTTTGGTTTATTTTCATAAACAGCTGTAAATTTTGTACCACCATTAGATAAAATTTTCTTTGTTGATTCATTCTCATCAAAATCCAATCCAGAATTTTCCTTTATTGAAAATAATGGCTTGCCATCCATTGTTTGTATATATCCATTTCTTTTAAAACAAGTAACACATCTATCTACTAATTGTTGATATTTTTCATCACTTTTTAATTCTTCTTTACATATAGCTTTAATAAAATTTTCTACATTTCCAGATTTTTGTAATAATTCTTCTAACTCTTTAACTTCTCTTTCTTTTATTTTTTCTTTTCTTTCTAAATCTCTTTCTTCTTTACTTTTTGTTAATATATCAGGAATTTCAATGTCTTTTTCTTTGGTGTTTTGACTATTTATTTCTTGTTTATTTTTTAATTTATTTATTGCATCATTTATGTCTTTATTTAATTGTTCATTATCTAAAAGTGATTGTTCTATTATCATAGTCTTTACATGTTCTTCTAGAACATCTAAACATCTTTGAAATTCTAATAATTCTTGTTTTGAAAATTCACAATTATCAATATTATCCTTCATGTCGTGTATTATATCATATAATTTATCTATTTTAATTGTATTACTCATTTTACTCTTCCTCCTCTATTTCGATTAATTTACTTGCTACCTGTTTTTTTAATATTTGTATGTCTGTATATAATTCTATTAGTGATTTTTTTGTTTGTCCTCCCTGTATTTTATGTTCATTTACATCATTTAACATATTTTTCCCTCCATTTTTTACTTTTTACAAATAAATTATATCACGTACAAAATTTATATGCAATGATTTTTTTTATTTTATTATTAGATACAAAAAATACATCTCTACTAAATTATTAGAGATGTATTTTAATTTTAACTATTTATTACACAATATGTTATTAATACATTCCGTCCATTCCTGCTGGCATTGCATTTTCATGTCCACCACAACATTTTTCTTCTGGTTTATCAGCTACTAAACTTTCTGTAGTAAGTACCATTGAAGCTATTGATGCTGCATTTTGAAGTGCACTTCTAGTTACTTTAGTAGGGTCAACTATTCCTGATTTCTTCATATCAACATATTGCTCTGTTGCTGCATCAAAACCAAATCCTACTTCAGATTTCTTTACTTTATCTAATATAACTGCTGGCTCTAATCCTGCATTTCTCGCTATTTGTTTTAATGGTTCTTCTAATGCTTTTAATACAATTTCTGCTCCTAATTTTTCTCCATCTGACAATCCATTTGCAACTTTTTCAACATTTGGAATTATATTTACTAATGCTGTTCCTCCTCCTGCTACTATTCCTTCTTCAACTGCTGCTTTTGTTGCTGATAATGCATCTTCTATTCTTAATTTACTTTCTTTCATTTCAACTTCTGTTGCTGCACCTACTCCAATTACTGCAACTCCTCCTGCAATTTTTGCAAGTCTTTCTTGTAATTTTTCTTTGTCATACTCACTTGATGTATCGTCTAATTGTGCTCTAATTTGTTTTACTCTGGCTTCAATTGCTGATTTATCTCCTGCACCATCAACAATTATTGTATTTTCTTTTTGAACTTTTATTTGTTTTGCTCTTCCTAATTGGTCAACTTGTGTATCTTTTAATTCTAATCCTAAATCTGATGTAATTACTTCTCCTCCTGTTAAAATTGCTATATCTTCTAACATTTCTTTTCTTCTATCTCCAAAACCTGGCGCTTTTACTGCAACTACATTTAATACTCCTCTTAATTTATTTAAAACTAATGTTGATAATGCTTCTCCCTCTATATCATCACAAATTATTACAAGTTTTCCAGATTGTTGCATTAACGCTTCTAATAATGGTAAAATTTCTTGTATATTACTTATTTTCTTGTCTGTAATTAATATATATGGATTATCTAATATAGCTTCCATTTTTTCTGTATCTGTTACCATATATGGTGATACATATCCTTTATCAAATTGCATTCCTTCTACTACATTTAACTCAGTATTAGATGTTTTTGACTCTTCAATTGTAATAACTCCGTCTTTAGATACTTTTTCCATTGCATCTGCAATTAGTTTTCCAACTTCTTCATTGTTTGCAGATATACTTGCAACTCTTGCAATATCTTCTTTTCCATTAACTGATGAACTTATTCCTTTTAGTCCTTCTACTGCACTTACTACTGCTTTGTCTATACCTCTTTTTATTGCCATTGGATCTGCACCTGCTGCAACATTTTTTACTCCTTCTTTTATCATGGCTTGTGCAAGAACCGTTGCTGTTGTTGTTCCATCTCCTGCTACATCATTTGTTTTTGTAGAGACTTCTTTTACTAAACGAGCCCCCATATTTTCAAATTTATCTTCTAACTCTATTTCCTTTGCTATTGTAACTCCATCATTTGTAATTAATGGTGCTCCAAAACTTTTATCTAATACTACATTTCTTCCTTTTGGTCCTAATGTTACTTTTACAGTATCTGCTAATTTATTAACACCCTCTAATAAAGATTTTCTAGCATCTTCTCCAAATTTAATTATTTTTGCCATTTTATTTATCTCCCTTCTTTTTTTATTATTCTACTATTGCAAGTATATCATCTTGTTTTACAATTATGTATTCCTCTCCGTCATATTTTACTTCTGTTCCTGCATATTTACTTACAATAACTTTGTCTCCTTTTTTTACATACATTTCTTCTATTTTTCCATCCACTTTTGCTCCTGGTCCTACCTCTACAACTTCTGCAATTTGTGGTTTTTCTTTTGCTGAACTTGCTAAAATAATTCCACTTTTAGTAGTTTCTTCATTTTCTTTCATTTTTATTAATACTCTGTCTACTAATGGTTTTATCATAAAATTACCTCCTTAAAATTTTATTAGCACTCTTCGTGTTACACTGCTAATAATTTATACCCTTTTTTACCAAATGTCAATACTTATATGAAAATTTACACAATTTTCACAAATATTATATTCTCATTTTTTCTTATTTATTATCTTTTTATTTCAAATTCTATATCTTCTTTTCTATATTCTTCTGGCTTTAACCCAAATCTACTTCTCATATAATCTAATGCTATTATCATAAATGCTAAAGACACTAATCCTAATATTAAAAATGCATTCCTTATATTATAAACATTTAATAATAATCCTCCTAACACTGAAAAAATGCCTGCTGATATTGCACCTATCATTTCATATCCAAATATTATTTTATTTCTTGTTTCTTCTTGAGTAAAATTATTTAAATATTTGGTTTCTAATACATACCAAATTGCAGAACTTACTCTTTGTATTACCAACATTCCTAATATTATTGGTATAATTACTTTACCACTATATAAGCTTGTAATAGCTCCTACTACTATACATGAACAAATGTACATTAATGATAAGAAAGATAAAGTTCTATTTTTTAACTTCTTTTCTATTGTATTTTTTAAGGAAATAGAAATCCCCGCTATCAATGTTAATATAGATATTATCATTGAATATTGTTCCTCTGGTATTCCTATATCTACTAATAAATCACTTTGGTATGTATCAACAATATTTATTGTACTATAAAATACTAATTGAAAAAATATAAATGCTTTCATTCTTCTTGATTTGAATATAAATTTAAAAGAACTTATTAAATCTTTTTTATATTCTTTTAATGTATTTATCATATTTAATTTTCTTTTTTGTGTTCTATCTATTTCATACACATCTTTAAATTTAAAAGATAATATTGTAGATATTACAATAAATAATAAACAGATTAACATTGGTAAATAATTGTTGATTACGAATAAATATCCTGCTGTTAATGACGCAATTCCATCTAATAAATAGTACCAACTTTCACCCTTTGCTTCAATCTTGGAATACAATCCTTCTCCACCTTTTGTTGAAACAGAATCATATAATAAATTACTTTCTGAAATTGTTTTTATATCCATTCCTAATGCTCTAAATAAATTTGCTATTATTATACTTTTTCTTTTTCCAAAATAATCTGTAATTGCAACTGCTGGTATTTCCATTAACGTTTTATATAATATATATAATCCACTTATTATTAATACTTCTGATGCACTTATTTTCTTTGTTATTGTATAAAATAAAAATTCTACTGAGTAAAAAAATAAAAGATCCCATGACAACATTTTATAAATTGGATAAATTTTTGCATTATTCCTTTTTATTTTGTTAATTTTTTTCATTTTTATAAAGTCCTTCCTAAAGCATAAATCTGGTAAAAAAAATTTTTTAACCGTTTTATACCTATCTTTTGTATTTTTCAATATCCTAACATAATTTTTATTTTTTTACAATAATATTTTACAATTCACAGCTTAAAAAGTTACAAGTTAATGGTTTTAAAAGAATAAATTTCTAAAAACATAGAAATATAAGATTTTCATTGCATTCCTCGGCTCATTACAAAGCTTAAGAACTTCTAACTTATTTTATGGCACCCTTTCACTCAACGCGAACTATTTCCATAAAATTGCGTAGAAGTTCTAAAGCTTTTCCAATCACATTCGTCATTTCATTCAAATTCTTATATTTCTATGCTTTTAAGACTATTTTTATATAAAACCATTAACTTGTAACCTTAAAAACTAACTATATAATTAATCTTAGCTGTAAATTGTAACACAATATGTTATAATTCAGAAAATTATCCATATTTGTACATAAAAATTTGATTGACATTCACATTTAATATGTGTTATTATATTAAAAGTAACTAAATCAAACTTTTGAGGAGGATATAATGTATAAATTTTTTAATACTTTTATAATTGGATTTATTTTAATATGTTTGTTTACTACTAATGTACATGCAGTTAATATGAATTTATCTGAAAATACATCTAATAATGTTACAAATAATAGTGAACAAAATAACACCTCAAATTCTAGTGATTCTGCCAATACTAACAACAATCAAACCAATAATTCATCTAGTGTTACTCCTACAACTATAAGTAGTATTACACAAAGTAAAGATTCAGGAATAACAAATGTTTTATATATTATTTTAATAGTTATTGGAATTATATTAATATTTCTTGGTATAGCAATTTTAATACGATTAAAAAACATGAATTAAACTTCTTGCAACAAATTTTTTATATTTGTTGCTTTTTTTGAATTTTTTTCTAAGTATATTTTATCCTAAAAAAATAATAATATTATTAAAACAATTTTTAATTGTTATAAATTTTAAAAATATTTTACAGGAGGCAAATTATGAAAAAAATACTTTTTGGTGTTTGCATTACCCTTGTTTTAGTATTTTCTTTTACTTATACATTCGCAACTGATATGCTAAAAGATGCTGCAAATGGAGTTAGAGATGCTGTTGGTGGTGCAGAAAACGCTGTTGAAGATGCTGCTAAAGATGTTTCAAATACTTCTAAAGATATAACAGGTGGTATGGAAAATGCTGGTCAATCTGTTGTAAATGACTCAACTAATGGCGATAATTCAAGTAATTCTGATAATTTAGGAAATACTAATGATAATACTAATGATACTAATAATAATGATAATATAATGGGTAATAAAAATAATAATGGAAGTGATTATACTGCAACACAAACATCTGCAACAGATAATAATGGAACTGTTATGGGTATGACAAGTAATGCTTGGACTTGGCTTATTTTAGGAATTGCAGCTATAGCAATAGTGGCTTTAGTTTGGTATTATTCAACTCAAATGACAAATAATAATTATAATGATAATAATGATAACCAATAATAGGAATAAATTGTCCTATACTTAAATAGACATTATAAAATATTTTTTATAATGCCTATTTTTTTATATAAGCGGAGTTTAAATTTCAAATTCTTTTGACCTTGAACTTCAATAAATTATATCAATTACAAATTTACTATTGGTGGAGGTGAGGAGAGTCGAACTCCTGTCCAATATACTTTCCATACAAATTTCTCCGAGTGCAGTTTGTTATTTTTATTCATTTTAACTACGCAAACAAACATGCTTAATTAAAATATAGCTTTTTAAATACCCATTGTTTTCAAAGCAAAAACAATTTCGTTTCCCACTAAAATGACATCTTATCTAAAAATGTGGGAATTTTTAGTAAGATGTTGCTGCAATTAGGCAGCAAATGCTAATTCTTGTTTATCAGCGTTTATTTTTAATTTTGCTTTTTTATAGTGGCCAAAGCAACCATCCACTACTCGCTATTTGCATTTCTAGTATAATGTCGAAACCTTTACACCCCCATATAAATTCATTCTTTATTATAGCATAAATATAAACAATTGTAAATTGGTTATGCGAAAATTAGATTTTCTTATGGCAAAGCCATATAGAAAATCTTAATTTCGTTTTTCCAATCACATTCGTCATTCCATTCAAATTCTTATATTTCAATGCTTTTAACACTATTTTTATATAAAACTATTAATTTGTAACAAATTGTATAATAAGTATATAATTCTATACTGTTTTTATCATATCTTTTAAATTTATTTGTATACTTTCTACTCCATTAAATCTATTTATTTCAATGTTTCCTACTATATCTACTCTATCACCTATTAAAAATTCATTTGCCAATTCTCCTAAATTAAAACCAACTGCATCAATTATATCATTATTTTCTCTTAATGTTAATTTTAAATGTTTACCATCTGATAAAGTTCTTATAGAATCAATTTTTAAATTTTTTATAGCAAATAGTGGCATTTTATTACCTTCACCAAATGGTTCTAATTGTTTTAAACTTTGTATTATTTCTTTACTTATATTATTCAAATTTATTTGCGCATCTATTTTAATTATTGGAACTATATTTTCAATTTGTTCTATTTTTGCAATTTCTTCAAATTTCTTTTTAAACTTTTCAATATTATTTTTATCAATAGTTACACCTACAGCCATTGAATGTCCACCAAACTTTTCTATTCCCTCTTGTTTACATTGTGATAATGCATCATATAAATCAAAACCTGGTATACTTCTTCCTGAGCCTTTTGCTTCCTCTCCTTCATAGCATAATAATATGCTTGGTTTGAAATATAAATCCGTTATTTTAGATGCAACTATTCCTATAACGCCATGATGCCAATTTTCTCCGCCTACTACTATTGTTCTATTATTATTCAAATTGTATTTTTCAATTTGTTCTATTGCTTCACTATAAATGCTTTTTTCTATATCTTGTCTATTTCTATTATAAGTATTCATTTTTTGTGTTAATTCATTTACTTCATTTACGTTTTTAGATAAAAATAATTTTAAAGCTTCTTCTTGATGACCCATTCTTCCGCATGCATTTATTCTTGGTGCAACACCAAAAGATATTGTACTTGAATCAATATTAGAATACCCTGATGTATATAGTATTGATCTTAACCCTAAATTTTTTGTTACTTCTACTAATTTTAATCCTAATTTTGCAATTACTCTATTTTCATCTATCAATGGAACTATATCTGAAATTGTACCTATACATACTATATCAAGATATTTTAAATATTCCTTTTCTTCTAATTGCATTTTTTGACCTATAGCTTGTATTAATTTAAATACTACTCCTACTCCTGCAAGCTCTCTAAATGGATATTTATTATCTTTTCTTTTTGCATCAATTACTGCTAAAGCATTTGGTAAATTTTCTCCTGGCTCATGGTGATCTGTTATTATCGTTTCAATTCCTAATGAATTAGCATAATCTATTTCTTCAACTGCTGATATTCCACAATCTACTGTTATTATTAAATCATAATTCCCTTTTGATATATTTTCTATTGCTTTTTTATTTAAACCATATCCTTCATACAGTCTATTTGGAATATATTCAAATACTTGTACACCTCTATCTTCTAAAAAGCTTTTTAAAACAGTAGTACTTGTAATTCCATCTACATCATAATCGCCATATATTAAAATTTTTTGTTTACCTTTTATAGCCTCTAATATTCTATTTACTGCTTTTTCCATATCTGGCATTAAAAATGGATTATGAAAATCATTTCTTGTAGGATTTAAAAAAACTCTTACATTTTCTTCTTCTATATTTCTATTAGATAGTATTGTTGCTAACAATTTATTTATACCATATTTATCTTGAAATTTTTTTACTTGTTCTTCATTAACTTTATAAAATTGCCATTTTTTATTCATTTATTTCTCCTAATTATTATTACATTTTAGATAGACATTCATCTAATTCTTCTATTATTTTACTTTTATCCATATCTTTTCCTATAAATACTATCTTTATCATTCTATCTCCGTATTTTTCATCCCAATCTTTTTTTAATTCTGGATTTAATTCTAATATTTCATTTTTTTCATCTTCAGGAGCAACAGCTATCCATTCTCCTGCTTCTCCTAATTGAATTTGTTTACCCGCTTGTTCAAATAAGTATGACATTTCATCATCATCTTCAAACCACAAAATTCCTTTACTTCTTATGACATTTCTTGGCAATTTTTCTAAAAAATTCTCTAATTTTTCTCTATTAAACGGACATCTTTTATAATAAACAAATGAACTTATTCCATATTCTTCAGTTTCTCCTTCTCCATGATGATGATGTCCTTTATGATTGTGTTCTTCTTTTTCATCATGTTCATGGTGATGTTTATGATTTTCATTATCTTCATCAGAAGTTTCATAATGTTCTTCATCTTGCATATTTTCTAATTCTTGTATCCAACCTGCTGATAATGAAGCTTCTTCAAAATCAAATGCTCTTGTATTTAATATTTTACTCACATCAACTTTACCATAATTTGTTTCAATAATCTCTGCTTTTGGTTGTAATTTTCTTATAACAGCTTTTACCGTATTTAATTCTTCTTTTCCAATTTCATCTACTTTATTTAAAATTATTGTATTACAAAATTCTATTTGCTGTATTATTAAATTTTCAATATCTTCCTCTTCTAATTCATCATTATCTACTAAATTTTCTCCACACCCAAATTCATTCGCAAGTCTTAATGCATCTACTACTGAAACTATATTATCCAATCTACATATCTTTGGTAAACCATATTCTTCTGTTGATTCTGAAAGTACTGTAATTGTCTGTGCTATTGGTATTGGTTCACATATACCACTTGCCTCAATTAATATGTAATCAAATTTACCTGTTTTTATTAAATCTACAATTTGTTGCATTAAATCAACTTGTAATGTGCAACATATACAACCATTTTGTAATGGTACTAGACTTTGATCAGTTTCTGTTACTATTCCTCCTTTTCCTATTAAATTTGCATCAATGTTTACTTCTCCTATGTCATTTACAATGACAGCTACTTTATATCCTTCTTGGTTATTTAATATATGATTTATTAAAGTTGTTTTACCAGAACCAAGATAACCAGTAAGTAATGTTATTGGAACTATTTTCATTTTATTTCCTCCCTTTCCATTTTATTATTTTTTTATTCACTTAAATCTTATAAGATTATACACCATTTTTGCATCATTGTCTATTGAAATTTTATAAAATTTTAATTTGTATTGTATATTAAGCCCTACTTTTGTCTAGTATAATGAAATAGATATTTATGATGAAGACGATAAAGAAATATTAATTTAATTTTATTACTTACATCTATTCCTTGGTATTGAAGTTCTGATTTTGTTCATTAAAATTTCTTAAGCTTTTTTTAAAAAAATATTGCCAAAATAAAAAATATATGCTAATATAGTTATGTTAGAATTTTCATAGGGGTATAGTGTCAATGGTTAGCACGATGGTCTCCAAAACCACAAGTCTGAGTTCGAGTCTTAGTACCCCTGCCAATTTTAATAACATTTATTATAGAAAGTATAATGCTTTCTATTTTTCTATATTAGGAAATTTTTTCGAATTTCCTATAATATAAAGCATTCCCCAGAAAAATTTTAGGCTTTCCGATTTGTTCTATAACACTTTAGAATGGAGGTTTCATTATTTCACACATAATTAAATCATTTATTTTTATAATATTTTTTCTTATTTTTTTCTTAAGTATCTTTTTTATACCATTTATATCTTCTGCTAATATTGTTCCTAATGAAACTACATCAAACCAAATTTATACATTAAGTACAAGTGGTTTTGTCTGGCCAGCACCTGGATATACTCAAATTAATTCTTATTTTGGAAAAAGAAAAGCCCCCACATCCGGAGCTTCAACTTTTCATAAAGGTATTGATATTGGTGCCCCAGAAGGTAGCAAATTTATTGCTGTTGCTACTGGAGAAATCACATATACTGGCTTTTTAGGTGGTGGTGGATACACTATTACATTAACTGTTGATAATTTAAAAATTTCCTATTGTCATTGTAATCCTAATTTTATAGTAAAAACAGGTGATATTGTAAATCAAGGTGAGATAATTGGACAGGTTGGTCCCAAATATGTATACGGTGTTCCTCGGAAACACATATAAAGATTCATCTGGTAAGCCTACTAATGGTGCTACTACGGGATCTCACTTACACTTAGGAATTAGATTAAATGGTGAATATGTTAATCCCTTAAATTATTTTTAATAGAAAAGCAAAAAATAATCTAAAGAAAAATTGCATAGCAATTTTTCGTGGACAAACAAACACGCGGACTTTAATTAGTCAACTTCATCAACATTATCTAATATTTCTTTACACTCTTTCCAATTTAAAACTTTTACACATTCATAATCAAATGATAATTTTTTTACTATCTCATTTGTATTATCAGTTGAATTTAAATCAGCAACTATTATATCTTTAACATAATCTTCTTTTCCATACAATAATTTAAATAAACTTGAACGTAAAAAACCTTCAATTTTATCTTCTTGATTTTTTACTGCAATTATTAAATAAATTCCATCCGCTTTCATATTTGTATATGTACACATATATATTATTGTTTTAATTATCTCAAACAATCCATATAAAGCTAAAGTCCACAATATTGCATATAAAATAAAACTTAACATTTTATTAACCTCCACTTAAAAGAAAGTTTTGTATATTATATGAATATTGTGAATTTTTGTCAGTAAAAATATAAACTTTTATAAATTTTGTATAAAATTACAATTATCCCGTTTTACTTAATATTTCTTTCTTCATCTTACCAATTATCTTTTTTTCCAGTCTTGATATATAGCTTTGAGAAATTCCCAATTCATCAGCAACTTCTTTTTGTGTTTTTTCATTTCCAGTTATAAAACCAAATCTCATTTCCATTATATTTTTTTCTCTACCACTTAATTTTTCAATAGATGCTTTTAGTAATGTTCTATCAACTTCATCTTCAATTCCTCTTGAAGTTATATCTGGATCTGTTCCCAATACATCTGAGAGTAATAATTCATTACCATCACAATCTTTATTTAAAGGTTCATCAATGGATACTTCACCCTTCAATTTATTATTTCTCCTTAAATACATTAATATTTCATTTTCAATACATCTTGATGCATATGTAGCAAGCTTTATTTTCTTTTCAGAATTAAATGTATTAACTCCTTTCATTAAACCAATTGTCCCTATTGAAATTAAATCCTCTAAACCAATACCTGTATTTTCAAATTTTTTTGCTATATACACAACTAACCTTAAATTTCTTTCCACTAGAGTTTGTCTTGCAAGTAAATTATCTTCTTGTGAAAGCTGTTTTATTACTTCTTCCTCCTCTTCAGGTGGTAATGGTGGTGGTAAAGTTTGACTTCCTGCTATGTAAAAAATTGGCAAATACTCAATCTCATTTCGTTCATTTATATACTTAGTATAAATTGTATTTATACTTTCTTTCATCAATTTTAAAATATTCTTCATTCTCAATCCCTTTCCTTTCTAACGTCATACATTTGATAAAAAAATATTTATTTTATATTAAATCAATACCAATTAAGGCTCTATATTCCCCTCTTTTTGTAAGAGATTTATCATATATACCTATAATTATGTTATCATTTTTTATAATACCTTCTTCTGTTTGAATTTCTAGATTATCTACTTTAAATCCTAATAACATTCCGTTTTGTTTCCCAAGTGAAGCATATGGTATAACCTTTAATTTACTTACATATTTACTTTGAATCTCAAAAGGTATTTCATCTAAATCACCTCCTAATATTTTTTCTAGATTATTCAAAATTTCTTTTGGAAAAATATCATATAGTAAGGTACGTTCTACTACTACCACTGGTGTATTGCTTATTGGCTCTTTTAATAAATTTCCTGTATCTATCATAGCTACAGTTTCAAATTCCTTATTTTCTACATTTATTTTTATATTACAAAACATATCTTTCCTTGACATCTTAGTTTTTACAATTTTAAAAGCAAGAACAATTATTATAAACCCAACAACACCTGCTAAAAGTACATTTTTTAAAGTACTTATTCCTAAAAAAACTCCGTTCTTCATTACTATTTCTTGTGGCTTTATTACATATATAAAATAAAATGCTACTCCTCCAAATGCAAATGATGTTAAATAGAATAATAAAATCTGTTTTCCTAATACTTTTAAATTTGTTGAATGAAAAGATATATATACAATTGCTATTGATAATAAAATTTTTAAAGTTATAGTAGAATATATTTGCAAAATAGACATATATCCTATTACTGCATAAATTGCTCCTAAAAAACTTCCTATAAAAATTCGTATATATGATATTTTTGATTTTGATATTAGACCTGTTGCATATAGTATAATAAAATTCATTATTATATTTTCTATTATTACAATATCTATATATACTGTCATTTTTTATCACATTCCTTCCCTGTTCTGTTATTAGTTAGCATAAAATTATGTTATATTTTTGATACTTTATAATCTTGTTTTATTTTTTAGCACACATAGATATGAATGTTTAAATACTTTAATTTAATCATCTTTTATATTGTACAACTATATATTAAAAAATTGTGTCACTTTGTATTGTAGAAAAAAAGAAATAATCTACATTTATAGATTATTTCTTCTTTTTAATATAAATATTTGATAGTTTTTTTTATATTTCAAACGAGTTCGACTTATGTATATTTTCCAATTTTTTGTAAATAATAAATTTATTATCTTTATAAAAAATTCAATTATAAAAATACTATAAAATAATCATAACAAACTATAATTAAATAAGGAGGTTTTATGGATTTAAAAGGATCAAAAACAGAAACTAATCTTATGACTGCATTTACAGGTGAAGCTGAAGCTAGATGTAAATATACTTATTATGCAAGTGTCGCTCGCAAAGAAGGATATGAACAAATTGCAAATATTTTTCTTGAAACAGCTGAAAATGAAAAAGCCCATGCAAAAATACATTTTAATTTTCTAAATGGCATTGGAGATACAAAAGAAAATTTAGCAGATTCAGTTGCTAATGAAAATTATGAATGGACAACTATGTATGCAACTTTTGCAAAAGAAGCAGAAGAAGAAGGTTTTTTAGATATTGCAAAAAAATTTAAATTATTAGGTAATGTTGAACAAAAACATGAAGAGCGATTTAAAAAGTTACTTCAAAATCTTGAAGATGGTAAAGTATTTAAAAAAGATAATATCGTTGTTTGGAAATGCAGAAATTGTGGTCATATTCATATTGGTATAGATGCTCCTGCTATTTGCCCTGTTTGCGACCATACTCAATCGTTTTTTGAAATAAATGCTGAAAATTACTAATTTATAAATCACATATCAATAATTAACATAAGTTTTTATAAAAATATAGAACAAATTGTTACAGGTTAATGGTTTTAGAAGGATAAATTTCTAAAAGCATTTTTATATAAAATCATTAACTTGTAACAACAAATTTTATATACTAGGAAATTCGAAGAACTTTCTTTAGAAATAAAATATATATTTTTGAAAAAAGCGCATTGAAAATAATTAAGCTAGAACTTCTAAAAAATTTTATGGAAAGAGTTCACGCTTGTCGTGGAAGGGTGCCATAAAATTTTTTTAGAAGTTCTGTGAAAATTATTTGAACGAGCATTTTTGAAAAAATAATATTTTATTTCACTTTGTGTTGCTAAACTAAAAGAGTTCATGAAGTTTCTATTATTTCTTATAAGCATTATTATCTTTTTCTATTTAACATTTGAGCATCTGTTTCCATATCCTTTTCTACTGTTTCCAAAGTTTTTTCAATATCATAATTACATTTTTCATAATATTTTTTTATATTTTCAGCAACCTCTTTCTCTGTAAATACTTCACTAATATCTGCATTATTATCAAAAATATTTTTTGCATAAGCATATGCTTCTTCATCTTCTATATGAATATGAGAATCATTATTTTTATCATTATCAACTAAAGTTACATCTTTTTCTACATCTCCATATTTATCATGTTCATCTGCTCTTTCTTTAATATTATTTGCTTTATTAATTCCCTCACTTCCATCTTTTTTCAACTCATAAACATCATTATTTTGCCAATATGTTCTTTGAGTTGCAAGTTCTATATCTACATATTCTCCTGTTCTATTTGAAAATTCAGAATATTTTATTTCTAATCCAGAATTTTCATCATATCCTAATTTCAAATATGATTTTCCACTACTATTTACTATTTCATAACTTGTTAATGCTGTTTCCTCATTTACAACTCCATCATTATTTATTGTTGTATTAGATTTTGAAGTATTTTTCCCTGTTCTTCTGTCTGGTCTTAATATGTTTTCACCAATAGGAACTATATCTCCATTATTTTTTATTACAACAAACGAATATGTTGTACTACTTTTTTTATCTGTATATTTATTTACATCACTTGTTTTTGCTCTTGCTAATTTATCGCCATCTTTTATTCCAGCTTTTTGCAAACCTAACAAATTTTCTAATGTTCTACCATTTACAACCTGTTGTAAATCTGTTTCTTCTTCAGTATTTATGTGAAGTGTATCTCTCTGATTTATAGTATTCTCTTCTTCTGGTAATTCTTGTTTTAAATCTACCTCATCTATAGATTGTATTTTTTCCTTATCTACACCAAGTGCTTTAGCAAACTCTCCTAATCTTTTATCTTCTTGTTCTTCAAGTGATATTACTTCATTTGTTTTGTCACTTACACTTTTTAATTTTTCTTCTATTGCTTTTCTTTGTTTTCCTTGTATAGAGTCTCTTAATATATATTGGTTTTCTTGTAAATATCCTCCAATACATTCTTTTTCCAAATAATAATTATTTATTTTCTCTATGCTTTTTTTACCTTTTTCATCTATTATTTCTTTTTGAGATTTTACTATATATAAAGGCTTTTCTACAGTTATTGTTTTACCATTTTGCTCTTGCTCAAATTTTACGTTTCCTAAATATATAACATCTTCTATCTTTACGTTTTTATCACTATTTTTTATTAGTTCTGCTTTAAACTCTCTTAATTGTTCTAAAATATTTTCTTGCCTTTTATCCATAACTTACACAACCTTTCCTATTAAATCATAATTATTTACATCTGTAATTTTACAATTTACAAAAGTATTTATCAATTTTTCATTATCCTTTGTATTATTTTTTATATATACCAAGCCATCTTCTTCTGGAACATCTTGCATAGTTCTACCTATCAAATATTTTTTGTCAAAAGATATATTTTCTACAAGTACTTCATAAATATCATCAATTTTATTAGATAATATTTGTTTTGATATTTCCTGTTGCTTTTTCATTATTTTATTATATCTTGATTTTTTTGTATTATGATGTATTTGATTAGGCAGTTTTTCTGCAGGTGTACCTTCCTCTTTGGAATACATAAACGTTCCTAATTTGTCAAATTTTATATTTTCTACAAATTGATATAGTTCATTAAAATCTTCTTGAGTTTCTCCTGGAAATCCTACTATCAAACTTGTCCTTAATACTACATTAGGTATTTCTTTACGTATTTTTTGTATTAAATTTATAATTTCTTTTTTAGTTGTTTTTCTATTCATTGTCTTTAATATTGAATCAGAAATATGTTGTATCGGTATATCAAAATATTTACATATTTTATTATTGTTTTTCACAGTTTGTATTAATTTATCATCTATTCCTTCTGGATATGAATATAAAAATCTTATCCATTTTATCTTTTGTATTTTACTTATTTCCTCTAATAATTCTGCAAGCATTGGCTTACCATATATGTCAATTCCATATTTAGTTGTGTCTTGTGCTATTATTATTAATTCTTGTATTCCTTTATTTGCAAGTATATTTGCTTCTTCTAAAATTTCTTCCATATTTCTACTTATAAATGGGCCTCTTATATATGGAATCGCACAATATGTACATTTATTACTACAACCTTCACCTATTTTTAAATATGCATAATTATTTCCTGTTGTAAGTATTCTTTCAAAAAATTCATTTGATTCTGGCATTTTTATAGGTTGTATTTCTGTAATTTTTTTAGAAGTTTTCTTTTTGGATTTTTCAACTATATTGCTTGTTATTAAATCATCTATTTTATTCCATAAATTCTCATATTCATCTAGTTTTATAAATAAATCTACTTCAGGTAATAATTTTATTAAATCTTCATAATATCTTTGTACTAAACAGCCCATAACTATTAAATATTTGCATCTTTGTTTTTTATATTCTGACATTTCTAAAATTGTATTAATTGCTTCTTCTTTTGCAGAATTTATAAATCCACATGTATTTATAACGATAATATCCGCATCTTTAGGCGAATTTACTATATTGTAGTTATTTCTTTTAAAATGACCTATTGCTATTTCTGTATCTACTAAGTTTTTACTACATCCGAAGCGAAATAAATCCTACATTCATAATTATCAAAATTCCTTTCATTCATTACTACATATATGTTTTCTTGTCATTTCCATTAAATTTAATTTTGTAAATCCCTCAACTTGAGTTTTGGCTCTATCTTTTTTTAAATTTTCTTCTAAAAGTTTTTGTATTTTCTGCTTATTTTCTTCTTTTGTCATATCAATGTAATCTATAATTATAATTCCACCTATATCTCTTAATCTTAATTGTTTTACTATTTCAATAGTTGCCTCTTCATTTACTTTAAAAATTGTATCTTCTAATTCCTTTTTTCCTGTGAATTTTCCTGTATTTACATCTATTGCTGTTAGTGCTTCTGTAATATCTATTGTTATAAATCCGCCACAATTAAGCCATACTTTTCTAAGTGATAATTTTTCAATTTGTTTTCTTAATTCATCATCTAATAAATTTTCATTTTCCTTTAATACTAATTTAATTTTTTCCATTTTATCAATATTTTTTAGAAAATTTGATATGTTATTATATTCATTTTTGCTATTTACAATAATTTTTTCTAAATCTTTATCTAACATATCTATTATTATTTTTTCAACTATACCATAACCTTTATATATTAGCTTTTTTTCACTATTTTTATATTTTTCATAATTTTCATTAATCGTATTCCATTGCTCTACAACACTTTCTATATCTTGCTTTATTTCTTCCTTTGTCTTTCCTATAGCTGATGTTCTTATAATAGCTCCATTCCCTTTCGGTATATTTTTACTTACTATTTCTAATAACCTTTTTCTTTCTTTTTCTTCCTCTATCTTTTTTGATATTGTTATTATTTCTGTATTAGGCATAAATACCATATATCTACTTGGAATGCTTATATGTGTAGATACTCTAGCACCTTTTTTGTCATTACTATCCTTTTTTACTTGTACTAAAAGTTTATCATTTACTTTTATTACTTTTTTTATATCTTCATTTTGTTGCATAGTTTTATCTTGTGCTTCATCTACTTTAGGTAATATATCTTTTATATGTATAAAACCATTTTTTTCAGTTCCTATATCTATAAATGCTGATTGCATACCTTGTAATATATTTTTTACAGTTCCACAATATATATTTCCTTCTAATCTTTTAGTATGACTGTTTTCTTCATATGTTTCAATAAGCTTTCCTTTATCTACTAATGATATTATTTTTCTTTCTTTTTCGCTGTTTATTATTAATTCTAACATATTACCTCCAAATGTTATTAATTAAACTTATTCATTGCTGTATCAATTCCATTTTTTATTATCTCAATAACCGCTTCTTTTGCTTTACTTGTTCCTTCGTCTAATATTTCTTTTTCTTCTTCTGGTATATATCCTATTACATGTTCCATTAAATCTTCTTTATTTGCTGGCTTTCCTATTCCAACTCTTACTCTGGAAAATTCTGTACTTCCTATTTCTTGTACCACTGATTTCATACCATTATGAGTTCCAGCACTTCCCTTTTTTCTAATTTTTATTAATCCTGGATTTATATCTATATCATCATATATTACTATCAATTTATCTAAATTTATTTTATAAAAATCTTTGCATTCTCTTATGCTTTGTCCACTTAAATTCATATATGTTTGTGGCTTTAATAATATTACTTTTTCTCCATATATTGTACCTATACCATATAACCCTTTAAACTTTTTTTGACTTACTTCAATATCACATTGCTCTGCTATTTTGTTTATAACATTAAATCCCATATTATGTCTTGTGTTACCATAATCTTCTTCTGGATTTCCTAAACCTACTATTAAATACATATTTGTTCCTTTCTGCTAAAATTTATTACCTTTATATTTTACTATAAAATTAAGGTAATATCAATATTAATAAACATAAAATTGAAGTAATTTCATAATATATGTAATATAGTTTGAAAGAAAAATTTATATAAATAAAACCAAAACAAGGAAAAAAGGCATAGTTCCCCCTTACCCCCAGA
>CANRBL010000026.1 GCA_947628835.1 uncultured Clostridia bacterium
GGGCAGAAGCTGAAGCAAAGGCAAGGGCAGAAGCTGAAGCAAAGGCAAGGGCAGAAGCTGAAGCAAAGGCAAGGGCAAAGGCGGAGGCAAAAGCGAAAGAAGAAGCAAGGAAAAAGGCAGAGGAAGAAAAACAAAGGAAAAAAAGGGAGATTGAAAATTTGAAAAAATTTTATAATCAACTTAATGAAGATACGGACATGACCAAGAAGATTGGTTTGTCCAAAAATACATATGAGAAAATTTTAAAAACTCTTCCATATGATTATGTTGGATTTTTTCAAGAAAATGCAGCATATATGTGGGAGATTGCACGGAAGAAAAATCTCAATGAGTTCCTCGTTGTTGGGATAATTGCAAATGAGTCTTGTTGGGCACAAGACCCAGTTGCGGAAAATAATTTCAGCAGTCAGCGTATTGGAAATAGCAATAGCTATTACGAATATGCTACTGCTGAGAAAGGAATTCAGGTGTTAGCTGATAGTTTGTCAACTAATTACTTGAATCCAAAAGGAAAGTACTATAATGGTACTTCCTTACAAAAGATAAATGAACTATATTGTGAGCCTCTTGTAAGAGAGGATGGCAGTGTAGAAAAATACGGTTGGGCAGAGGACACAGCCGTATGCATAAGAATGGTTATTCGAGAGTATTTAAAAACTCTTGAGTAGCCATAATACGAAAGATAAAACAGGCAGGAAAACTATGTTATAGTTTCCTGTCTTTCTCCATTTTAGAACTATTAGTTAATGGCTTTATTTTTAAAAGCATTGAAATATAAGAATTTCTTAAGCTTTGTAATGAGCCGAGGAATGTAATGAAAATCTTATATTTCAATGCTTCTAGTAATTTATATATTTAATGAAAAATACTATTGACAATATTAACCAAAAGTAGTATACTAGAATACGGAAGTAGTATACAAGTGAAAAATGGAAAGGAGGAATTAGAGTGAAGGAACAGCAAATCATCAAAGCAGCAAGAAAATTATTTCATCAATTTGGTTTTAAAAAAGTATCAATGGACGAAATTGCAAAAGAAGCAAATGTAACTAAGAAAACTATATACACTTATTTTTCAAGTAAAGAAGAACTACTAAAATACTTTATAGTAGAAGAAATAAAAAATATGAAAGAAATAATAGAAGACTTAGAAAAAAAAGATTTGGATTTTTTCGAAATGGTAAATCAAGGAATATATAAACTTTTAAAATATCAAAAAGAAAGTGAATTTTTAAATATTATTACAAGAGAAGCAGAAATTTTTAAAAATCCAATAGCAATAGAAAATTTAAAACTAATTGATGAACAAATAAAAAATTACATAAAAGAAAAACTGGCAAATGCGAAAGAAAAAGGATATATAGATTATGATGATATAGAGATAACAACTTTCCTAATATATAAAATGTATATTGCTTTAATATTCGAGTGGGATAACAAAAGCAAAAATATAGATGAACAAATGATAGCAAATAGTATATCAAATATTTTAAAAAAAGGGTTAAGAAAGGAAGTGTAAAAAATGAAAAAAGATGAAATTATGAAAATTGTAGTTTTCATAGTAGTATTATTTATACCAATAATATACAGCTTTTTTTATTTAAAATCTTATTGGGATCCATATGGGGATTTAACAGGAGTTAGCGTTGCAATAGTAAATTTAGACAAAGGAGAAGATGGAGAAAACCAAGGAAAAGAATTTGTAGAGGGACTAAAAGATACAGGGACATTCAATATATGTGAAGTAAGTGAAGAAGAAGCAAGTGAGGGAATGAAAAAAGGAGATTATTATGCAACAATAACAGTACCAAGTAATTTTACAGAATGTTTAAATAGTGCAGCAAGTAAAGATAAACAAATAGCAACAGTAACATATAACCCAAATCAAGCAACAAACTATTTAGCAACACAAATAATAAATAGTGGAGTAAAAACAATGGAACTTAGCTTAGAAGAAAAAATAAATAGTAAAATAGTAGAAACACTAGCAAGTAAATTACAAGAAGTTCCAGACAGTTTAGAGGAAATTTCAGATGGAGCTGAACAAATATTAGATGGAGCAAAAAGTTTAAATTCAGGATTAGAACAAATAAATGATGGAACAGCAACATTAAATAGTAGTTATACTGAATTTGATAATGGAATTAATTCAGCAGCAGATGGAGGTAAAGAATTAGAAAATGGTATAAAACAAGTAAATACAGGTGTAACAACTTTAAATACAGGAGCTAATTCTTTAGATACAGCAATTGCACAGATAAATGCTGGAGCAGAAGAATTATCATCAGAAGGAAGTCAAGGAATTGTAACATTAGCAAATGGAGTAAGTACATTAAATGAAGGTGCTAGCAATTTAAATACAGGAGTAGCATCATATGTAGATGGAACAACAACTTTAGCTAATGGAACAACAATGTATGTAGCAGGAACAGAAAATTTAGTAAACAATGTAAATAATTATATAGATAATGTAAATAATTTAAATGGAAATGTAAATGCACTTTTACAAGCAATGGCTCAGCAAAGTGGTAGTGATGACCAAGTTACGAGAACACTTGCAAGTCAAGCACAAGCTATATTAAATTCAGAAGCAATATCACAAATTACATATGCAGGTACTGCAATAAAAAGTGGAGAAAGTGAACTTACGCAAAATGATGAAGCTTTGAAAGCAGGAGCTCAATCATTATTAGGAGCAGGTGAAACAGTAAAACAAGGTTCAGAAAGTTTAGCTCAAGGAGTTCAAACATTATATCAAGGAACAAGTGGATTAACAGAATTAACAGATGGTATTACAACTTTAAAAACAGCTTTATCACAAGTAAAAGATGGAACAACAACATTAAAAACAGGAGTTTCAACTTTAAGTGCAGGAACAGAAGCATTAGAAACAGGAAGTAGTGATTTATCAGATGGACTTGAAACTTTAAGAAGTAGTTCTACACAAGTAAAAACAGCGTTAGATACATTAGAGCAAGGAACTAATGAAGCATATAATGGAAGTAGCGATTTAGTAAGTGGTGTAGAAACATTTGAAGAAGAAATAAATAAAGGCTTAGAAGAAACAAATGAACAGTTAGAAACATTAAATGGAATAGAAAAATTTGCAGAAAATCCAGTAGAATTTAAAACAGAGCCATATGGAGAAGTAAATTCTTATGGTATAGCATTTACACCATTATTCTTATCAATAGGATTATGGGTTGGAGCATTAATGTGTTATGTAGTTTTATATTATGACCAAAAAAATAGATTTAGTATATTTGGAAGTAGCAATAAAAACAAATTAGTACAAAATATACTTTATATAGCAATTGGAGCAGTAGAAGGAATTTTAACAGGATATTTATTAAAATTAGGATTAGGATATGATGTTCAAAGTTCAGGATTGTATTATATGGCAAGTGCATTAATTGGAATAACATTTATGAGTATTATTCAATTCTTGATTAGAAACTTTGGAGATGTAGGAAAATTCTTAGCTTTAATTATATTGGTATTACAACTTGCAGCATCAGGAGGTACATTCCCAGTAGAAACAATAAGTAAAGGATTCCAATCAATTTCATCATATTTACCAATGACATATACTATTAAATTATTAAGAGAAATTCTAGTTCCAACAGCAACTAATTTTAGAGGAAAATATATAGGTATCTTATTATGTATAACTATAGTAACATTGGGAATAACTTATGCAGTAGATATAATTAGAAACAAAAAAGAAAAAGAAAATTAAAAACCTCTTGACTAATAAAAAAAATTATTATAAGATAAGGAAAATTAAAACTGGAGAGGGGAAAAACAAATGATAAAAGAAAAAATGCTACAAGCCTTGAGGCTGTACACACACACACACACACACACACACACATTATATTTATTAAATAAAGAAATAAAAAAATTAAATATGAGATATAGCAGGAGTAAAACTGTATCAATTTTTGATACAAGTTAATACTTCTGCTTTTTGTGTGGAAAAATTTAAATTATATAATAGAAATCAAAAATGTAAAGATTTTGAGAAAGTGAGGAAAAAATGATAAAAGAATTAAATAAAGATGTTAAAAAAGAAAAAAGTAAAAGAATAGAAGGAATAACTTTAATAGCATTAGTTATAACAATAATAGTGTTATTAATATTAGCAGGAGTGTCAATAGCAACATTAGGAGGAAATAATGGAATAATAGCGAGAGCAAAAAGTGCAAAAGACAAAAGTAAAACTACGGAAGAGAATGAAAATACTACATTAAATGAGTATGAAAGTTATATTAATAAATATATAGTATCAGATTCAGGAAATTCTTCACAATTTACAAGTGATGATTTAAAGGTACTTAAAGAAGAAATAAAAAACGAGATAAAAAGTGAAATATATCCTGTAGGGAGTATATATACATCATTTGAAAGTACAAATCCAGAAAGTTTATTTGGAGGTAAATGGGAGCAAATAGGACAAGGAAAAACATTAGTAGGGGAAGGAACAAGTGATGGATATACGTTTACAGTAGGAAGTACAGGAACAGAAATTGGAGCATCAACTAATCCACTAGGAGAATATGTTCATCAATTAACAACGGACGAAATGCCAAGCCATACTCATTATATAAATTTACAATCAGAAAAAGGAATTGCAAGTTGGATGAGAGTAATGTCTGGAGCTGGTTCAACACGATATGGTAATCATGGACTTGGTATAAATACTAGCTCATCTTTCACAGATATTACAAATTCGGGAGATTTTGCAGGTTCTGAACATACTCATATGGTAAAAGGAAATTCAAATGCAACAGGTTCAGGAGCTACTCATAATAATATACAGCCATATATAGTTTGTTATATGTGGAAAAAAATTAGTAATTAAAACTAAATTTTTGTAGAAGAAAGTAATTTAGCAATATCATCAGGCAATTTACTATAAAATTTTACAATACTATTAGTTACAGGATGAATGAAATTAACTTTATAGCTATGTAAAGCCTGTCTAGAAATTAACTCAGAATGAGATCCATATAAAGAATCGCCAATAAGAGGGTGACCAATATAAGCCATATGGACTCGTATTTGATGAGTTCTACCAGTATGCAATTTGCACAGTACAAGAGACATATTATTAAATTCTTTTAAAACAGAGTATTCAGTTACAGAAGGTTTTCCATTAGGAGAAACACATCTTTCGATAATAGTATTATCTTTTCTAGCAATAGGAGCATCAATAAAAGAATGTTTTTCTGTAAAAGTTCCATAAACTATGGCAAGATATTCTTTATGAAAAACACCATTTTGCATTTGTTTAATTAACGTTTCTTGAACGTATTCATTTTTAGCAAAAATTACAATACCAGAAGTATTAAAATCCAACCTATTAACAGGGCGGATTTTTTTATGCAAATTAATAGAATCAAAATAAAATTTAATGCCATTACACAAACTATCTTCGTAATGTAAAATAGAAGGGTGAACTGCAATACCAGAAGGCTTGTCAACAATAAGTAAAGCATCATCTTCAAAGATTATATTTAACTTCATTTTAGTAGGTAAAATATTACAATTATCTTCTTCCATATCCAATAAAACAGTAATAGTATCATTATGATTAACAGGTAAGCGAGTATCTACAATTTTATTATTTAATAGAATTTTATTGTTTTGAATTAATTTATAAAATAATTTAGAAGAAATATGAAAATGATTTTTTAGGACTTGATTAACATTTGCAAAAGTATCTTCTTTTTTGACAGTATAATTAAGAAACATTTTTATCTCCTATAATTAATTATTTTAATAAATAGGAAACACTATGAAACTTTAATTTTGCAATTCTAAGTGAAATAAAATATTATTTTTTCAAAAATGCTCGTTCAAATAATTTTCACAGAAATTCTAAAAAATTTTATGGCACCCTTCCACGACAAGCGTGAACTCTTTCCATAAAATTTTTAAGAATTTCTAGCTCAATTATTTTCAATGCGCTTTTTTCAAAAATATATATTTTTTTTCATTGTGTGCTAATATAGTAAAAAGTTTCAGAGTGTTTCATATTATATAAAATCTATTGCACAAAAATTCAATATAAGAATAAATTTTTATAAAGATTTTTTTACATCATCATATGATAGAAATCTATTCAAATTTTTTGGAGTAATTCCAGTTGCACTAGAGATACTATCAATCGAATTGCTAGAACCATTTTGTTCTAAATAATTTTTTAAAGTTGATAATTCTAAATTATCTTTAGCCATACATTTTGGACAAACTACATTATTTGTAGCAAAAAAACTCCCACAACGAAAACATTTATTTAATTCCATAAGAACCTCCTTAAGTATATTTTGTCATATTGTATCACAATATAAAAAAAATATAAAGAATTTTTATAAAAAATTTTGTTGACTTATATCAAATTTAGTAATATACTAAAAATACAAAAAAGATGAAATATAAATAAACTAAAGAGGTGTTGAAAATGACAAAAGCAAAAAAAATAATAATATTATTAATAGTAGTGAATATAGTAACAAATATATTTATAAATAATTTAAAAAGTAAATCATTTGCAATCACACAATCAATTAGTAGTGATATAGCAGGTTTAGATGAAAATAAATATCCAGGTATAAAAGAAAAAATAAATGCATTAAAAAATACATATCCAAATTGGAATTTTAAAATATTATACACAGGTTTAAATTGGCAAGATGTAATAAATAATGAATATGTAGGACATGGAAGTTCACCAAAAAATTTAGTAACATCAGGAAATAGCAAATATGGAGGAGATTGGATATGCAAAATATGTAATGGGCAAAAATACGATAATGGAAATTACAATTGTGCCTCAGAAAAAGCAATAGAGTATATGATGGACCCTCGTAATTCATTAAACTCATCAGATGTATTTCAATTTCAGGAATTATCATATAGTAATGCAAATAGTAATGATATACAAAAAATGTTAAGTGGAACATTTTTAGATAATAGTACATATGTAAATACAATTATGACGGCATGTGAACAAAATAATGTAAATCCATATTATGTAGTTGCAAGAATATTGCAAGAACAAGGAAAATCAGGTTCAACACTATCAAAAGGAAATGGATATAATGGACAATATGTAGGATATTATAATGTATTTAATATTGGAGCAAGTGGAAATTCACCAGAAACAATTATATTAAATGGTTTAAAAAGAGCACAAAAAGAAGGCTGGAGTTCATTAGAACTTTCACTTTCAGGAGGAATAAAAATTTTAGCTAAAAGTTATATTGCGGTTGGCCAAAATACATTATATTTACAAAAATTTGATGTAGACAATTCAGATGGTAGTATTTATTGGCATCAATATATGCAAAATATATTAGCAGCTCAAAATGAAGGAACTACTTTAAGAAAAACATATAGTAGTATAGATGCATTAAATAATTCATATACATTTGTAATTCCAGTATATGAGAATATGCCAGTAGTAGCGTGCATTAGACCATCTACAACTACTACAAATACAGAAGTAAAAACAGATTTAGTAAAAGTTAATGTTAATAGTTCAATAAAATTAAGAAATGAACCTAACGGTAGTAAAATAGTAGGATATTTATATAAAGATGAAATTGTAACAAGACTAGAAAAGGCAACAAGCAAGGTAAATGGAACATACTGGGATAAAGTATTAAAAAATGGTGGTACAACTGGATATGTAGCAAGAGAAACTTATGATTATGAAAGTGAGTATAAATTATACTTAATAGAAATAAATTCATCAGATGCAGGAAATGCTCAAACTCCTAGTACGGGCAGTGAAGCAAATAATAGTAATAATAGTTCAGACAATACGAATAGTAATGATAATTCAGTTAATAATCAAGAAAATGATAATAATTCAAATAATAATCAGTTACCAGACGCTAATGCTAATACGGTTATAAAAACAGTTACAAATAAAGCAAAATTAGATACACAAACAAATATTATTACTGTTGTACCAGAAGCAGTAGTTTATGATTTAGCAGAAATGTTAGGTGAAAATATAGTTGCAATGGATAAAGATGGAAATGCATTAAATGCTAGTTCAAATATTGGAACAGGAACTACAATTAATGGAATGTACACTATAATAAAATTAGGAGATGCAAATGGGGATGGAAAGGTATCTTCAAGTGATTATATTGCAGTTAAGAAAAATATAATGGGAAGTACAAACTTAACAAGTAATTATTCTTTGGGAGCAGATGCAAGTAAAGATGGGAAAGTATCTTCAAGTGATTATATATTAATAAAAAAATATATAATGGGAACAGCTACTATAAATATTCAATAGATTAAGATTGAGAGAATAAATGTTGAAGATTTGTGCTTAAAGGAAGGAATGAGATTATATATGCTAAAAAAAAGTTTTAAAATTATAACAATTTTATTTAGTGTAATTATACTAATGAATATTTTTGCAAAAAATTCTTATGCCTCTGGTAGTTTTGCAGTAAATGCATCAAAAAAATCATTAACAGTAGGAGAAACGACATATTTATTAGTTTCTGCAATAAATAGTGCAGGAAAATTCTCAATATCTTCATCAGATACAAGTATAGTTACAGTAAGTAGTAATACAGTATTTGTTGATGGCAATAGTATGGACCCTAATATAACAATAACTGCAAAAGGAGTAGGAAGTGCTACGATTACAATAACAGCAGTAGATGTAGAAAGTTATGATGATACACCTCAATCTATAACAGGAAGTAAAACTGTAACCATAAAAGTAGCAGATACATCAGCTACTACAACAGATAATGAATCAAGTGGAAGTACACAATCAGGTGGTGCAACAAATACTTCTCCCAATAATAATACAAGTAATGGAAATACGGAAAATAAAGAACCAACATTTAAAGCGGTTAATGAAACTGTTTATGCGAAAAGTACAGCAAATGTAAGAAAATCATATAGTACAAGTTCAAATAAATTGGCACAGTTAAATGTAGGAGATAGTGTAACAAGAACAGGAATTGGGGATAATGGTTGGAGTAAAATAACATATAATGGTCAAACTGCATATGTAAGTACAAATTTGTTAACAACAGAAGCTCCTGCTTCACAAGAAGAACCAGAGGAACAACCAGAAGAAACACCTCAAGAGGAAAATGGAGAACAAGCAAATACAGAAGTAATACCAGAAAATGAATTAGAAAATAATGAAGAAGAACAACAAGTTATACTAGGCTTGGAAGATATAAAAATTGCAAATTATACGTTAAAACCAGAATTTTCAACAGATACATATGAATATACTCTTGATGTTAATGAAGATATAAATAG
Organism: uncultured Clostridia bacterium; assembly: GCA_947628835.1. Lineage (GTDB taxonomy): Bacteria > Bacillota > Clostridia > TANB77 > CAG-508 > CAG-269. Next base: position 9,312 of record CANRBL010000026.1, read on the forward strand.
CTTAGATATAGAAGCTATTGCAAATGATGAAAATGCAGAAGTTGAAATTTTAGGTAATGAAGGTTTTGTAATAGGTGAAAATAATGTTACAATACTTGTAACAAATGAGGATAAAACAGAAACAATTACATATACAATAAAAGTAAATAAAATTGCAGAAACTACAAATAATAATTTGGTAAAAATTATAGTAATTGCAATAGTGGGAGTTATTATATTAGTTTTGTTCTTTGTAATAAAACGTAATGCTAATAAAGAAAAATATGAAGAAGTTCCTTTATATTCTATGTTAGAAAAAGATGAAAAAAATTTTGAAGAAACGGAAGAAAATGTAACAGAAATAGAAAGCGGAATTGATGAAAATAATCAAAAAGAAACTGCAGAAAACAGTGATAATGACGATTCTTATAGAAAATATAAAGATTATGATAAGTATATAGTAGAAAATCATAGTAATGAATATAATTCTTTGCGCTCAGGAGGAAAAAGAATGGCTAAGAAAGGTAAGCATTTTTAATTAAAGCTTACCTTTAATCGAATATAAAATTTAATATTTTTAGTCTTGATTTTTAAGCAGAGTTATTTCATAAGACATTATAAAATGGTATGTTATTTGTTATAAAGAATAGAAATACAAAATTTGGAAATACTTACAATTAGAGGAATAAGTGTAACATATATTGGATAAGAATTCGTAACAAAATAATTGACATTATAATTTTTTTTTAATAAAATAATATTACGAAAAAATTCCGTAAACGGAAAAAATTCGTAATAGGAGGGCAAAATGGAAATAAAAAGAAATTTTTATTTAAATGAACTTATAGAGGGATTAGATAATGGTCTTGTAAAAATTGTTACAGGAATTAGAAGGTGTGGTAAATCATATCTCTTAGATCCAATTTTTAAAAATTATCTTATAGAAAACGGGGTAAAAAAAGATCATATTATAAAATTAGATTTAGATGAAAGAGATAATTTTATATATCATAATCCAGATGAATTAAACAAATATGTAAAAGACAGAATTGTTGATAAAGATAAATACTATATTATTCTTGATGAAGTCCAAGAAGTAGAGGAATTTGAATCTGTATTAATAGGATTTTTACATATGAATAATGTAGAAGTTTATGTTACAGGGAGCAATTCAAAATTTTTATCATCTGATATTATTACAGAATTTAGAGGTAGAGGTACTGAGATAAAGGTATATCCGCTTTCTTTTAGTGAATATTATTCTATATATGATGGCTCTGAAGAAAGAGCATTAAGTGAATACTATACTTATGGAGGATTACCACTAACTGTACTTGCTAAATCTGATGATGCAAAAATTAATTATTTAAAATCACAAAAAGAAAATGTATATATAAATGATATAGTTGAAAGAAATAATGTTCAAAATAAAGAAGAATTAGAAATGTTAGTGCAAATAATAGCATCTGATATTGGCTCACTTACGAATCCTTTAAAGTTATCAAATAGTTTTAAAGAAAGAGATAAACTATCTACAATGACTGATAAAACTATCTATAATTATTTAGGCTATTTGCAAGATGCGTTTATGATAGAAAAAGCAAGAAGATTTGATGTAAGAGGAAAAAGATTTATAGAAACACCTCAAAAATACTATTTTACAGATATGGGGATAAGAAATTCATTTTTAGATTTTAGACAAAGTGAAGAAATATCACATACTATGGAAAATGTTGTATACTTAGAATTAAAGAAGAGAGGGTATAATGTAGATGTTGGTTCAGTTGAAATAAGAGAAGGAGATAAGAAGAAACAATTAGAAATTGATTTTGTGGCTAATAAAGGTAACAACAAAATATATATTCAATCTGCTTTAGAGATGAAAACAAAAGAAAAAGTAGAGCAAGAACAAAAATCTCTATTAAATGTAAATGATTTCTTTAAAAAAATGATTGTTGTAGGTGATTATATAAAAAAATCAAGATATGAAAATGGCATTATCATAATGAGTATATATGACTTTCTTTTAGATCAAAGTAGTTTGGAATATTAGTATAGTGTAAATTAAAAAAAGATAAAAGTAAGTGTAATGCAAAAAAATGATTGTAAAATATTTAATGAATTTTTAGATTAATAGTATTGACTAATAAATAAAACGGCTGGATGTCAATAGTTGGGGTGGAAAACATTAAAAGTTTTCTGCTCCAATATTTTTATATAATATTAAGGCTTTCCGATTTGTTCTATAAAAAAGAAAAAAGTAAAAAAGCACAAAATAGATTTACATAATCACTTTCTTATGGTATAATATTATGGTATATTATGGAAAAAAATAAAAAATGGAGGTAATTATGTCTAATTTAGAAAATATAAGTATAAAAGAATTAAATGAAAAATGTCATTTAAATGTATGGGAACAATATGATTGGGAGCAAATATTAGTAAAGGATATACCAAAAAACATAAGAACAAAAATAGACAAGTATGTTGACGACAATATGCAAATAGATGGTAATCTTATAGACGTATTAATAAAATATGAGAAATATGTAGATAAAAGAAAGTTACTATTAGAATCATATTATAATTATAATTTTGATGATAAAGAAGTAGATGAAGAAAGAAGAAAAATACAAGAAAAACATATAGAGTATTTAAAAAGTATAGAAGACCAAAACTTAGGATATATAAAAGAAGATTTATCTGATAATCGTAGTATAATATGTTTACATAACGTATTTAAAAGAAAAGATTTTACGACATACAAAGATATGAAAAATATTTTAAATAAAATATCAAAAAAAGCAATGTTGCAAATTTTATGGCAATGTATAGATAAACCAGATATGTATATATATGAAAGTATTATACAAGATATAGTAGGAGAAGCAATAAAAAAAGAATGTAAAAAAAATGCAAATAGTGATAAAGAAGTAGCATTAAAAATGGGAAAAATAATGAAAGAAGGTTCATATCTATATTTACATCAAGATAATGGATGTATAGACACAATAAAAGAGGAATTTATATCATATGCCAGATATATAAAAATAAAGGAAATGTGTTATTATACAATATTGGCAATGTATACATGTTTAGAGGAAAATTACTATAGTAGTAATCAAACAGTACAAAAACAGAGGAAAGAATATGAGGAAGTGTTAAAAGAATTAGGTGATATTATTAAAAATCAAGAAGTAGTTATAAATTTAAAAGAATATGAATTTGATTCAGATTATTTACGAAAAATAATGCAACAATTTAAAGGAGAAAAATTCTATACAACACAAGAAATAGAAGAAATAATAGGCTATATGTCAAAAAATATAAAAAAATTAGATGAAGAAGATAAAATATTTATAAAAAATTATATCCAAAATAATGATAGAAAAATAGAAAATGCACAAGAATTAAAATTAGTGTTAGACAATAATATATTTACTAAAAGTGAAATATTAGAAATGATACAATTATATAAAATCAATTTAGAAGATATAGAAAATTTGAAAAATCAAGATGAGCAATTTGAGCTAATAACAGATGAGCAATTTTTAGATGAATATTATAAAACGAAAGAAAAATTATTAAAAGGCAAACAGATATTAGTAGAAAATGGACAATTTGAGACATTATTACAAATATATGAAATGACTAATCTTATAGGTCAAAATAGAGAAAAACATATTAACAATCTATTAAGTAAAATGGAAGCGAAAGATAGAAAATATTTTGAGCAAGCAGGATTAATAACAAAAAAAGAAATAGAAAAATTTTATAAAAAGAAAAACGAAACAGAAATAAAAGAATTTAAAGAAAAATTGAAAACTAGTAAAGGCATACAAGAATTATTAGAAAAAGGAGACATAAATCCAATAGATATAATAGTAGGTACGAAAAATAAAAAAATCGATAAAAAAATATTTATAGATATGTATTTAACGGGAAAAGTAGACTTTAATATGATAAAAGAATATGCAAAAAAGCATAGAGTAAACGGCATTATATCAGAGCAAGATATTATAAGTGAGATAGCAGAAAGACAAGGCACACAAAATTATGATGAAGAGATACAATTATTAGAATTATATAGAAGATGTATAAATAAGCCAGAAGAAGAGAAAATATATGGGTTATATATTGATGAAGCATTAGAAGAAAAGGGAGAGAATGTTACAAGTTTAGAAGATAAAAGAAAATTATATAATGCAGGAATTATTTCAATAGATAGTATAATAGATGAAAACAATGAAGAACAAATAGATAATGTTTTAAATAATCCTATATTAAAAATTAAAGATATTCAAGAATTGTATAATAAAAATATAATTAATGATGAAAATATAGAACATGTATTATTAACAAATAAAGCAACATTAACTCAAAAAGTAGCTTTGGCATTTGCTGGAGGTTACAATAAAAGAGCAAAATTTATAAATGTAATATTAGAAGAAATCGAGAAACAAGATGATGATAAACATAAAAAGGAAGAAAAAAAGATTGTATCAGAAACTTTAGTAATGATAAGAGAAATGTTAATAAAAAATCAAGAAGTAGAGATTGAAGCAATACAAGATGGCCACATAATAATTCATTTACCTAATGTAGAAGATGGAAAAAGAATAATTGTACAATTATATGAAATGGATAACAACAATATAGTAAAGACAAAAAATGGTGGACAAGCATATGTAATAGATGATTACGAATATATAATGAGAAAAGATGAAATAATCAAAAATCAAAGTATAGATAAATTAGAAATAGGAAAATTGTTAAAACAGAAAGTTGTAGATAAAATATCTTCAAAAAATATTATAGAAATAGCAGGAAAAAAGGAAAGTAATTCAATATATTCATTAGAAGAAATGGATAAGGTAAAAGAGTTAGGAAACAAAGCAAAAAAAGAAATTCAGCAAGATTAATATAGAAATAAAAGAATAGAAAAGTTGGAGGAACAAATGAGTGAATATCTAGATTTTATTAATAGTAAGAGTAGCTATGAAATAAATGAGCTAGGATTTAAACAAATTGTACAAGTAATAAAAAAAGAAATATTATATAGAAAAAAATACATAGAAGAAGCAAATAAAATAGATAATAACCACTGGAAAAAGAAAATAGACATACAAAAGCTTATACAAGTAGTTGAAAGTTTAGAAAACATAAAAAAACAAAATGATAAAACAGAAAAATTAATAATAAGTTATAATGGTAATCCATATTTAACATTAAGTCTTTGTATACAGTCATTATGTAAAAACAAGCTGATATTATTAGAAACTACAGAATTTATGTATGGTGTAAATAAAATGATAATTCAAATAATTAATGATGTATTAAAAAATCGCAAAATTAATTGTAAAATTATGCAAGTAAATGAGCTAAGTAAGCAAGATATTGAAAATATTGGAGATATAAAAATTAAAATAGTTGGTGCATATAATAATATATTTAAATATAAGGAATGCAAATATGAATTTTATGCATATAATAATTACTTTTTACTTTCAGATGATAATGAACAAATTTCTGAACTAGAACAATCGATATATGATTATGCTATAAGTAATTGCTTTGAAATTGAAGTATTAGAGATAGATGATTTAGAAGAAAGTTTTTCAATAATAAACTTAGAAAAAGATTATATTGTTATTTTACTTACAAAAGATGAAGAAACAAAAGAAAAAGCAAAGAAATCAATAAAAGAAAATAAATTATATATAAATAAAAATCCTTTTGAAGAAGAAGAAATGAAAATTTATAATATAATTTAGAGGAGGTTATTATGCCAAATATAAATGATTTGAGTATAAAACAAATTGACGAAGAATGTGGTATTTTTGTAGAGAAAAATGATATGGTAGAAATATTAGATAAACAATTTGTTATTAATATATTTGTAGATCAGTTTAAATATGTAGCAGATAATGTATATCGAAAAAGATTAATAGATTTTTTGGAAAAATATGAAGAATATGTTGATAAAGAAAAACTTATGATTGCAGTATATGAATATAAAAAACAGCATGAAGAAGAACTAAGAAAATATAATAACAGTCAATATGAGAAAAATATAAAAAATTTGGAGAAATATCTAAAACAGCCACAATATCAATCTGTAGGATATGTTGTAATTGATGCAAATACAAATAAAGATAAGAGTAAATTAATGGTAGATATAAATATAAAATCTGTACAGAGAAGTTTATATAATAGAGTATTAACATCTAAAAAAAATATGAACAATATTGTTAATAGTCTATCCCTAAGTACTATGAATAGAATATTAAAAGACAATTTAGTAAATCATAATTCTATATATAATGCTCCAAGTACTGGTAATATAATATATACTTTTATAAATAGTACAGAATTTGCAAATACATTTGTGAATTATGGAGGAATAGCCAAAATACTTAGGGGGGTATTGGTTGATGGAGCAAATGATATTGATATTGTGAAAATGTGTTTAATGTCGTTTTATAAATTACAAAGAAGATTGGAAAATGGAGCTTTTGAAGAAAAAAATAGAAAAGAATATAGTAAAATGTTAAAAGAGTTATATAATGTAGTAAAAGGAAAGCAAGTACAAATATTATTAGAAGATGATACAATATATACATCGAAAGATATGGAGGAAAAAGCAAGACAATTTTATAATGACAATTTTTATACAGAAGAGGAAATTGAAAATATGATATTAGATACAATAAAAAATGGCATGAAAAATGAAAAAGGATATAGAAGTTTTTTTAAAGATTATATGAGTGCAAAAAATAGAAAAATAAAAAATATATTAGAGTTTAAATTTGCATATATGTATATCTTTAATAAAAGTGAAATTATAAATATGTACTTAAATGAACAGGTAAATATAGAAGATATAAAACAAGCTATGGCAGAAGATGATAGTATCCAATTAGTAACAGATAAAGACTTTATAAATAATTATAAAATGGTTCAAAATAAAGCGAAAAATAAGATGTTAAGCAATAAGGAAAGAGAAAATAATAGAAAAATACAAGATTTATATGTACAAAGCAATTTACTAGGAGAAAGACGAAATGAACATATTGAAACTATTTTAGAAAAATTAAATAGTCAAGAAGATATAGAATATTTATTAAAAAATTCAATTATAAATGAAGAAGATATAATAAAATATACATTAAAAAAGGTTATTAATAGAGATGTATTTATGCAAATGTATTTATCAGAAAAAATACATTTAGAAACTATAAAGAGTATAGTACAAGATAATCAAAAAGACTTTTATATAAAAGAAATAATCGATGAAGATGAATTAATGAAAAAAATAATAGTAAATAAAAAAGCAAAAAATCAAAAAAAGGATACTGAAATAAGAAAATTAGCATTATTATATAAAACGCTATTAGTAGATAAAACAGAAAAGGAAAAAGAGGAATTGGCAAATGAATTTGTAATGAATTTAGAAATAAAATTAGAAGAAAAGAAAATGCCAATAAACTCAGAAGATAGAATTTACTTATATGAAATAGGAATAATTCCAATTGATACTGTAATATATTGGGGAGACAATAATGAAATAATAAAGCTTTTGAATAAAGGAATTATAAATTTTAAAGATATAAAGCAATTGTATAAAAAAAATATAATAAATGATGATGTTTTAACAAGAACAATAATGTCAAATGATATTTCTAATGTAAATAAAATTAATTTAATTAATATTGTATATTTAGAAGATAAAGAAAAAAGAAATAAAATGTTGCAAAAGCTACAATTTGATACAGAATTCAAAAAAAATAATATAAAATCTACAAGAACTGTTTTACAAGGAAAAAGTACATATGAAGAGGAGGTTAATGATAAACAAAAATATAATGAAAAGAAAAAATATGTATTTGATAGTGCTATAAGATACAATTCTATGTTATTAGCTGATGATGATGCAATTGTAGAATGTTTTTCAGATGGACATGTTGCCATACATTTGCCTAATATAAATGGAGGGATTGTATTGATAGAGCAATTATATGTAATAACTAAAAGTGATATTGTAAAAGAAAAATATGGTTCAGCGACATTTATAATGAGTGAGTACGAGTATATTAATAGGAAAAGTGAATTTGTTACAATAGATAATAAAATAGACAGATTAAAATTAAGAAGCTTAGAGAAAGAAAACATTTGTCAAAGACAAATACATTCAAAAGGAAAGTGGATAAAAGAGATGCAAAAGATATTAGGAGTGCCAGAAGAGTTACTACAACAAAAAGAAATTGAAAATATAGAGGAAATGGAACAGTGTGTTTTAAATGAAGAAATTTACATACAAGATGGAATAGAAAAATCAGGACAGTGTGTTTTAAATGAACAGAGTTACACACAAGATGAAATAGAAAAATTAGTTGCATTACATAATGCTTGGATACAGGTACAAAATTCAAGAGAAGAAATGTAGTTACTTATTCATTATAAGTTAATGGTTTTATATAAAAATAGTTTTAAAAGCATAGAAATATAAGAATTTGAATGAAATGACGAATGTGATTGGAAAAGCTTTAGAAATTCTACGCAATTTTATGGAAATAGTTCGCGTGAGTGAAAGGGTGCCATAAAATAAGTTAGAATTTCTTAAGCTTTGTAATGAGCCGAGGAATGTAATGAAAATCTTATATTTCTATGCTTTTTAGAGTATATTGCAGATAAACCATTATATAGTAACACTTATTCTGAGAATAATTAAAAAAGTCTTGTATAAGTAAAAAAATAATGTTAAAATATAACAAAAAAAGAGTAAGGAAAAATGAAAAAAATAATAATATACACATTAATATTAATAATATTTATAACTATTGCTGTAATTGCATATTTCTTTATTGCTGAAATTCAAGCAAAAATACCAAAAGAAGATTTACAAAAATGTAATATAGAAGAAAAGCAATTTATGAGTAGAAAAATATTTATAATAACGCCAAAAAGTGAAAAAAGTGAAAAAGTAATATTATATTTACATGGTGGAGCATATATGGCAGATGCGACTCAAAACCATTGGAACTTTATAGAAAATTTGTCATATGATACAAAATCCACAATAATAATGCCAGACTATCCACTAACACCTAAATATAATTATAAAGATGTATTTGCAATGTTAACACCATTATATAAAGAAATATTAGAACAAGTAAATATTGAAAATTTTACTATAATGGGAGATTCAGCAGGAGGAGGTATATCGCTTGCTATTGTGGAAAAAATGTCTGAAGATAATTATGATTTACCACAAAATACAATTTTATTATCACCTTGGTTAGATACTAGATTAGAAAATACTGAAATTGATGAAGTACAAAAAAATGATAAAAAATTAATTGCGAAGACTTTAAAAATAGCAGGTATAGCATATTCTGCAGGAGAAGATAATTATTTAATAAATCCTATTGATGGAAATTTAAGTAAATTGAAGAATATAACAGTATTTACAGGAAAATGTGATATATTAAATCCAGATGTACATATATTGCAAGAACGAGCAAAAGAACAAAATATAACAATAAATGTAGTAGAGGAAGAAGAAGCATGTCATATTTGGATGATAGATAGAGAAGATGAAAATTTGGCAAATAAAACTTATAACCAAATAATTATGCTATTAAGTTCTAGTTAATTGTTTTCTATGCTAGTTTAATAAAATAAATTTTTAATAATGCTTATGAGTAACAATTGAAAAGGTTTATAGGTATATCCTTAAAAAGTCATCATTTTTTGTGATGACTTTTATAAAAATAAAAACCTAAATATTTTTATTAAGGAAATAAACTAAAGAATGATTAAAGATAAAGAAATAGAAGAATGGAGAAGATTAGACAATTCAGCTAAAATTTTTCCAATTTCTACAGGTAAGAAATATAGTACAGTTTTTAGATTATCTGCAGTGTTAAAAGAAGAAATAAATCCGGAAACATTAAGGCAGGCCGTAAAAATTGCATTAAATAAATTTGAATCTTTTAAAGTAAAGATGAAAAAAGGTTTTTTTTGGTATTATTTTGAAAAAAATAATAAAAAACCAATAATAGAGAAGGAAAAAAATTATCCATGTAAATATATTGATCCCAAAACTAATAATCAGTATTTATTTAAAGTAACATATTTTGAAAAAAAGATAAATATTGATGTATTCCATTCCTTAACAGATGGAAATAGTGCTACAAATTTTTTTAAAGAGATAATATATACATATATAGAATTATCACATCCAGAAAAATTTAATAAAGAATATAGGGTAGATAGGAAAATAAAGTATAATACAGAAGATAGTTATATTAAAAATTATGATAAAAAATCTAAAAATAATAATACAAATAGGAAGGCATATATTTTAAGTGGTAAAAAAATTCCATTAGGGGGAATAAGTGTAATTCATGAGATAATAAATATAAAACAGTTAAAAGAAGTTTGCCAAAAATATAATGTAACAATTACACAATATTTAACTGCTGTTTTAATATATTCAATATATGAAGGAAACTATAAAAAGGCAAGAGGAAAAAGACCTATAAAAATATGTATTCCAGTAAATTTAAAAAAGTATTTTAATTCAATTACTATTTCGAATTTTTTTTCATATATAACTGTTGAAGCGGATATGAAAAACGAAAAAACAAGTTTTGAAGAAATATTAGACTTAGTAAAAAATGAATTTAGTAAAAAATTGACTGAAACAGAAATACAAAAAACAATGTCAGCAAATGTAAAATTAGGTAATAATATATTTATAAAGTTAATTCCATTATTTTTAAAAAAGCCTATAGTAAAATTAAGCTATATAGAAATTAGAAAATATACAACAGCAACATTTTCAAATATAGGTAGGATAGGAATAATTGGAGAATATCAAAAATATATAAACAATTTCTTATTTTTGATAGCGCCTGAGCAAGTAGAAAAAATAAAATGTTCAGCGTGTAGCTTCGAAGATAAAATTGTATTTACATTTACATCTATATTAAACAATACAAATATAGAAAAAAATTTTTATGAGTTCTTGATAAAACAAAATATAAATGTAGAAATAGAAAGTAATGGTGTTTTAGATGTTATATCCTCAAAAAATTAGTGCAAAAAAATGTAATTTTATAAAAAGACTATTAATAGTAATAACAGTATTAATATCAATAATATTAATTATAATCAATAAATTAACAACGCCCAAGATACCTTGGGCAGCATTAAGTATTGCAGGTATGATATATATATGGGTAACAGCAATATATTCAATAAATAGAAATACCAATATTGCATCACATGTTTTAGTGCAAATAATAATAATTTCGATATTAGTGGTATATATTGATTATACTTTAGGATTTAAAAGGTGGTCAATAAACATTGCAATACCTATATTAATAATGACTGCTAATGTTGCAATGCTAGTATTGACTATTGTAAGTCATAAAAAGTACATAAAATATGCAATATATCAATTAATAATTTTTTTATTAAGTATAGTTCCAATATTCATAATTATTAATAGTGGTGTACAAAAAAATATACTTAATATAATTGCAGTGTCTATTGCAACTTTGAGCTTTTTTGTTTGCATTATATTATGTGGTAAAGATATGAAAGAAGAAATAATAAGAAAATTTCATACTTAATTAAAGAAAATATTTTTTTAATTTTATTTAAAACCTTGCATAAAATTTGGTTAGATTATATAATAATATAAGAATATTTGTCGTAATTTATAATAATCATCATAATATAAAAAATATGTCTAATTAAAAAAGTAAATAATAATATGTAAAGATGGTGAATAAATGAACAAAACAAAAAGAAAAATATTTGAAACATCAATGAAATTATTTGCAAAAAAAGGTTATGATGCAACAAGTATAGAAGAAATAACAGCAACAGTAGGGGTTGCAAAAGGAACATTATATTATCATTTTTCTAGTAAAGAGGAAATATTCAATTTCCTTGTAGAAGAAGGAATTAAATTATTGCAAAATAGTATAGAAATAAAAACTTCAAAATTAAATAATTATATAGATAAAATAAAGGCTATTGTATTAATACAAATAAAAATTGTAAATAAATATGAAGATATAATAACAATTTTATTAAGTCAATTTTGGGGAAATGAAGATAGAAATAAAAAATGCAAAGAACAAGTTTATAAATATATTAATAGAATTGAGGAAATAGTTAAATTAGGAATAGAAGCAGGTCAAATAAAAAATGGTAATTCTAAAGTTATAGCTTCTGAAATATATGGATTAATTTGTTCTACATTAGTATATAAACAACAGGAAGATTTTGAAGTTATGAAAATGTATTATGAATATGAAAATACAATTATAAATGGATTAAATCCAAAGATGTAATGATAAAAAATAACAAAAGTAATATAATTGTAACAAATATGTAACAAAAATGTAAAAATAAAAAAATTAAATTCTATTGTAGTTTTTTGTCATTTAGTGTATAATATGAATTGAATATATAGATAAAATACCACGTAGGAAAAGGAGGTTGTTTACAATGTCTAAATCTGGCATAGTAAACGTGAGAATGGTAATCACGGAAGAAAAAATATTATCAAATATTGACAAAGTTAAAAAAATGATAAATCCAAAAAGTAAAAAGCAAATTGTTCAATTGGAAGAAGATACATTTTTTAAGGACTTGATAGAATCAATAAAAACATATTTAATTGAATATCCTAAAAAGAAAAATTTTCCTATTGAAGTATATAATGCAGCATATGATTTAGTTGAGTTTGCTACTAGTCAATTTGAAGAAAGTACAAAGAAAATAGAAGAATTAATTAGACAAAGAGAACAAAATATAGTATTAGCAGGAAATTTAAAAGAGTTAATTGATATAGTAGATAATAAAGAAAAAGATTGGAAAGCACAAGTAAAAAATTCAGAAGGAAGCTTTTCAGAAGAAATAATTGAAAATTTAAATATAATAGGAAAATCTAAAAGCAAAAAATCACAAGCATATGAAGATGCTTTGAAACTTGTAAATGCTAGAGTAAATAATCTTGAATCAAATTTACATATAGAAATAGATATGGAAAGAATAGAAGATAGATCAAAAGCTTTAAGTTACATAGGAATTGAGATTGCTGATGCATTAAAAGTAATACCAGCACCATCAGAAGCAGATATTAAAGTAGCTGAATTACAAAAAATTGAAGAAGAAGAACAACAATATATTGCAAATACAACATTTGAAGTTAAACCATCAATTTGGCAAAAAATTAAAAATAGTAAAATTGGTAGAGCTATTAAATATGTTATGAAGATTAGAGTAATTATTGATTTACCAGCAGCACTTCCAGAAGGAAGAGGAGAAAATGCATAACTAGTTTATAATATATTTGAATTAAAAAAGTAATAGGAATATTAATTTTCCTATTACTTAAATAAATTTTTGAGTATATTTATTGAAATAAAATATTTTTTATGCGTATAAAATGGTAATTTTGTAAAAAATTATGAAAAATAAATGTAAAAAATGAAAAAAACTATTGACAATATTTGATTTTTGTTTTATACTATATCCTGTTGTTAGCAAAAAAATGTACAAATGCTCCCTTAGCTCAGTTGGTTAGAGCAACCGGCTCATAACCGGTAGGTCCAAGGTTCGAGCCCTTGAGGGAGCACCATTTTTATGTTATAGAAAAAGTTGTATATTTTTTTATAGCAAATATTAATATTTATGGGTAGGTGGCCGAGTGGTTAAAGGCGGCAGACTGTAAATCTGTTCTCATTTGAGTACGAAGGTTCGAATCCTTCCCTGCCCACCAGATATGTAAAACTCTGTAAGTATTGAAAAAACAATATTTTACAGAGTTTCATTTTTGATTTTGATGCAATAAGTGATGCAATAGAAGTTTTATTTTATATTTTGCATATATTCTACATACTTGTCGACTTGCTCTTTTTTGAATTTATCAAAAATAGTTGTGTAGGTATTTATTGTTGTTTGTATGTCTTTATGTCCTAGTAATTTTTGTAATACTTCGGCTGGCATCCCATTTTCAATACATCTTGTTGCGTAAGTATGTCTTAACAAGTGTTGATTATAAGTGCTTGTTTTAGAGTGTATTTCTTTTTTTCCGTCTTTTTATTGTATAAGGAACAACTGCTAAGCCTGCATTAGTACAAAGTCTTTTAAATCTGCTGTTCATATTTGAAACAGAATATAATTCGCCATTAGGTTGTATAAATATAAGACCTTTTATATTTAGTGTCATATTTGCTATTGCGTTTTTTAATGCTCCTTCAAATAATGGCGACAACTAAAATATGGGCAATAAAAGATAGTCTTTCTCGTGTAGTAAGCTATGCAGAAAATCCAGATAAAACAAGTTTTTTTGAATTAAAACAGGTATTAAAATATGCAGAAAATAATGAAAAAACACTTGATGAAAATGATAAAACTATGTATGTAA
>CANRBL010000027.1 GCA_947628835.1 uncultured Clostridia bacterium
ACCGCCTTTAGGCGGTAAGCAAGTAAAGTCCCTTCTAGGGACAGAGCAAACCACCCGTTCACGGGTGGTTATGATTCCGTTTTTTGGCTTTTTACACATTTTATGTAAAAACAACATAATATATAGCATAATAAACAAGAAAGGGTGAAAAAAATGTCAAGTTACATAATAGAAGGAGGTAGAAGATTAGAAGGTAATGTAAATATATCAGGCTCAAAAAATGCGTCATTACCTATAATGGCTGCAAGTGTTTTAAATGGAGGAATAACAAAATTATATAATGTACCACCAATAAGAGATACACAAATGATGATTGAAATATTGAAAGAATTAGGTTGTAAAGTAAAAAGAACAAATAAAAAAATTGAAATAGATTCATCAAATATAAATAAATTTTCAATATCTGAAAATTTAATGAGAGAAATGAGGTCATCTGTAATACTAGCAGGTGCAATATTAGGCAAATATAGAAAAGCAACATTTACATATCCAGGAGGATGTGATATTGGAACAAGACCAATAGATTTGCACTTAAAATCGTTTGAAAAATTAGGAATAAAAATTAATGAAAATTATGGAAATATTATATGTGATTGTGATAAAATTATAGGGACAAAAATAGATTTAGATTTTCCAAGTGTAGGAGCAACAGAAAATATAATATTAGCATCATGTTTAGCAGATGGAACAACAATAATAAATAATGCGGCACGAGAACCAGAAATAATAGATTTACAAGAATTTTTAAACAAAATGGGAGCAAAAGTAAGAGGGGCAGGAACGGATATAATAGAGATACAAGGAGTAAAGAAATTAAAAGATGTAAGTTATAATATAATGCCAGATAGAATAGAAACAGGAACATTTTTATGTGCAGGAGCTATTACAGGGGGAAATGTAAAAGTAATGAATGTAGTACCAAGTCATATAGTACCAGTGATAAGTAAATTAGAAGAAGCGAATTGCAAAATAAATGTAGGTAAAGATTATATAGAGTTAAATGCACCTAAAAAATTAAAATCAATAGATATAAAGACAATGCCTTATCCAGGATTTCCAACCGATATGCAATCTATATTTGTAGCATTATTATCAACTGCAAAAGGAACTTCAATAGTAGTTGAAAATATATTTGAAAATAGATACAAATATGTACAAGAATTAAGCAGAATGGGAGCGAGAATAACTGTAGAAGGAAAGACAGCAATAATAAAAGGAACAAAAAAAATTACAGGAACTAATGTGAAAGCAACAGATTTAAGAGGGGGAGCAGCAATGATAATAGAAGCTTTAGTAGCAAAGGGTGTTACCAGAATAGAAGAAATAAAATATATTTTAAGAGGATATTGTAATATTGATGAAAAATTAAGAAAGATAGGAGCAAAAATATATAAACAAGACTAAAAAATATATAATAATACTTGCACAAAATTTAATACTGAATTATAATTCTAATAAATCTTACTAAATAGTAAGATTTATTAGAATTATATAAAGGGAGGTAAAATTATGCAAAATAAAAATAGTAGTATATTACGAGAAACAGAGATTATAGTTAAAGCAAAAGAAAGTAATAATATGCAAAACAAAAAGAAAAAAAATAATAACACAAAAAAGAATAAATCAAGAAAGAAAGTAATACTAATTGTAAAAAGGACAACTTTTTTTTGTTTAATATGTGCAACAATAGTATTTTTAATGACCTCACCGATATTTAATATAAGAAAAATTGAAGTAACTGGAAATGATGTAATTAGTAGCGAAACAGTAGTCAGTTTATCAAAAATTAATGAAAATGATAATATATTTAAAAATACAAAATCAAAAATAATAAACAATATAAAGACAAATGCATATATAGATAATGTAACAGTAAGTAGACATTTTCCAGATACGATAAATATAAATATAACAGAAAGAAAAAAAGCATTTGCCATAAAAATATTAAATAGTTATGCATATATATGTAATACAGGATATGTATTAGAAGTAAAAGAAGAACAAGAAAATTTTCCAATTTTGGAAGGTATTAGTACAAGTGAAGAAAATATTACAGCAGGTAACAGATTAGATGTAGAAGATTTAGAAAAGTTAAATACAGTATTAAAAATAATAGAAGTTTGTGCTCAAAATAATTTAGAATATAATATAACAAGTATTGACATATCAGATGAAGAAAATTATAGTATTTATATAGATAGTGAAAGAAAGAAAATCTATTTAGGTGATGCAACTAATTTAAGTAATAGAATATTATACTTAAAATCTATATTAGAAGTTGAAAAACAATATGCAGGAGAAGTTTTTATAAATGGAAATTTAAATAATGGATTTGAACCATATTTTAGAGAACAGGTTTAAATTATTTAGAAAGGAACAATAATGAATAAAAAAATAGAAAGTATCATATTAGGAATTATGTGTTTGATATTAACATATGGAATAAGTGTTCAAATAAAAACAGTAAATAGTATTAATTCAAATTTAAGTACAAATGCAATAGAAAATGATTTAAGAGATCAAATTTTAAAAACAAAGGAAAAATATGATAATATATTTTCAAGTATGGAAAAAGAACAAGAAATGATAGAAAAAGAAAGAGAAAAGGCAACTAATAATAATCAAGAATTGGAAGATTATGAAAAACAAATTAAAGAGAAAAGTAAAATGTTAGGTCTAACTGAAATAACAGGACCAGGAGTAATTGTAACTTTAAAAGATAGCACTAATGCAAATTCTTCACTTGATATTTCATCACAATTAGTACATGATTTTGATGTATTAAGTGTAGTAAATGAATTAAAAAATGCGGGAGCAGAAGCAATATCAATAAATGATAACAGAATTGTATCAACGACATCAATTTTATGTTCAGGAAATGTTATAGAAGTTAATAATCAAAAAGTAGGAACGCCATTTGAAATAAAAGCTATAGGTCTTCCAGAACAACTTGCAGCTCTATCAAGACCAGGAGGATATTTAAGCAAATTAGAGCAATATGGTATAGAAACAGAACTTGAAAAAAATAATAATATTACAATACCTAAATATGCTGGAGCATTAAATTTCAAATATGCTCAAACTATTAAATAAATTAAAATGGAGATGAAATAATTGAAAATAAAAAAAGATAAACTTATATTATCAATAGTAATAGGCCTATCATGTTTTGTCTTAGCAGTAGTAATGTCAATGCAATTTAAAGTCGTACAACAAACAGATATAACATCAATTGAAACAATGAGAGAAACAGAACTAAGGACAGAATTGTCGAATTGGAAAAATAAGTATAATGAACTATCAGAAGAATATAATCAGCTAGTAGAAAAAAGAAAAGAATATCAAGAAAAATCGCAAGATGATACAGAAGCGTCTGAACTTTTAAAAAGTGAATTAGAAAATATAGATATGTTGATAGGAAAAACAGATGTTATTGGTAATGGAATAATAGTAACAATTGATAATTCAGAAAATGCAGATACAGATATAATTGCAGATGATTTATTATTGATAGTAAATAGCTTAAAAGATGCAGGAGCAGAAGCAATATCAATTAATGAAAAAAGAATAGTAAATATGACAGATATAGTAGAAATAGGAAATAATTCATTTATACAAGTAAATGGAGAAAGAATTTTAGCACCATATTCTATAAAAGCAATTGGAGAAGAAACATATTTAAAAAGTGCCTTATTAGGCAATGGAGGCCAATTAGATGAATTAAAAAAATTAGGATTTTATACTGATATTCAACAAAATGATAAAGTAGAAATAAAAAAATATGAAAAAGATATGTTTACAAAATATATAGAATGATTGTAAAAACTATAAAAGATAAATATAAATAATTAAAATTTGTTAAGAGTTAAATTTGTAAATTTAAATGTAATAAAAGTTTAAATTTAAACATAAATAAGATAGAATAAAGAAAGGAAAGATGAAAAAATGATATTTATAGCAATCATTATAGGTTGTGTAGCAGGTGTAATTTTAGGTATTAATGCACCAACAATTTCATATACATATTCAAGTTTTTTAGCAATAGGAATATTAGCAGCGTTAGATTCTGTTTTTGGAGGAATTTCATCAATTTTAAATAAAAATTTCGATTTGAAAATTTTTATTTCAGGTTTTTTTTGTAATGCAATTTTATCTATGTTATTAACATATTTAGGTCAAAAATTAAATGTAGATATATATTTAGCAGCAATATTTGTATTTGTAAGTAGGATGTTTTTAAATCTAACTATAATAAGAAAATACTATATTGAAAAATGGTCTGAAAATATAAAAAAAAGAAAGGAAAATAAACAACAAAATACACAAACAAATTGAATTTAATATAAAATTAGACACATAAAAAATATTACAACTATATTACAAAAAGATTACAAAAATATAACAAATTCTATTGACATTTGTCTAAAAATGTAATATATATAAGTTTAGAAAATTTAATACTAGTAAATGGAGGAATTAACTTGGCAATAGGTGATATAATAGTTGGTATTGATATAGGAACATCTAAGGTTTGTACAGTTGTAGGTGAAGTCAACAACTTTGGCCAAATAGAAACTATATGCAGTACCTCATACAAATGTAACGGAATGAAAAAGGGAAAAATAATTAATGAAGACGACATAAGTTTTAGCATAGCACAAACTATTAAAGAAGCCGAAGAAGAAGCGAATTTTAAAATAAATTCAGCATATGTAACTATTCCTGGTCAATATGTAACAATAGTTCAAAATAGTATTGTCAAGGAAGTAAAGGATAAATATTCTGGTATATCATTAAAAGATATTCAAAATGCAATAATGCAAATAAAAGATATAGAAATACCAGAAGATAAGACATTAATAGATGTAGTACCAGATCAAATAATATTAGATAATGGAAGTATAGTGCCAGACCCAGTCGGCAGTTTAAGTTCAAGTTTTTCTATAAAAGCACAAGTAATATTAGCAGATAGAGAATATGTAAGAAAATTATCAAGTATATTTAAGAAAGTCGGAATGGATATAGATGGTATAGTACCAGTAACATTAGCAGAAAGAAATTTAATATTAGATAATAATGAATTACATGATAACATCTTGTTACTAGATATAGGAGCAGGAAATACAGACATAGGAGTTTTTGAAGGAACTACATTTACATATACAAACACAATTCCATTAGGAGGAAATAGTATTACAAATGATCTTGTAGTAGTACTAGGAATTGCAGAAGATGAAGCCGAAAAATTAAAAAGACAATATGGATTAGCATTAAAATCTTTTATAGATAATGACAATGAAATAATGTTAAATACATGTACAGATGAAAATAAAAGTAAAGTTATAAAAAGTTCTGAATTAATTGAAATTATTGAGGCAAGAATAGAAGAAATATTTTCTTTAGTAAATAGAGATATAAGTAATCAAGGAATAAAATCAAGAATTAATAATGTAGTCTTGACAGGACAAGGAATTAGTAATATAAATAAAAGTGATGTTGCAGGAAAGATTATATTAAATATTCCAGTGAAAATATCAACAGGAAGGCTAATAAGTACGGTAAAACCGTCATTTAGAACAAGTTATGCACTAGTTAGATATATAGCTTCTAGACCATTTGCAAAAACTGTATCAAGTAGTATTGATGCAAAAACAGATGAAAGTCTTGTAAAAAAGATTGTAGATAGAGTAAAGGAATTTTTTTATACCTAAACTGTATTAAAAATGCAAATTTCTAGAAAAAAATATAAATACCTAGAAAAAATAATATATAAAGTAAATTTGGAACAAAATTAAGGAGGAAGAAATTTTATGATGGACTATGAAGATAACAACATAACAATGATGGATGGAACAGCTACAATAAAAGTAATTGGTGTAGGAGGAGCAGGAAATAATGCTGTTAATAGAATGGTAGAATCAGGAATAAAAGGGGTAGATTTTATATCTGTAAATACAGATAGACAAGCATTACAAAATTCAAAGGCTAGTACAAAAATACAAATTGGAGAGAAAATAACAAGAGGATTAGGTGCTGGAGCCAATCCTGATATTGGAGCTCAATCAGCAGAGGAAAATAAATCTGAAATAGCTGAAGTATTAAGAGGAGCAGATATGGTATTTGTAACAGCAGGAATGGGAGGAGGAACTGGAACTGGAGCAGCTCCTATCGTAGCACAAGCAGCAAAAGAAATGGGAATATTAACAATAGGTGTTGTAACAAAACCATTTACATTTGAAGGTAAAAAAAGATTATCACAAGCTGAAAGAGGAATAGAAAGTCTTAAAGGAAAAGTAGATACACTAGTAGTAATACCTAATGATAAATTATTACAAATAATTGATAGAAAAACATCAATTATAGAAGCATTTAAAATGGCAGATGATGTATTAAGACAAGGTGTACAAGGAATATCTGATTTAATTGTAAAACCAGGACTTGTAAATCTAGACTTTGCAGATGTTAAGACAATAATGTTAAATACAGGAATGGCACATATGGGTATAGGTAGAGCGTCAGGAGAAAACAGAGCAGAAGATGCTGCAAAAGAAGCAATACAAAGTCCATTATTAGAAACATCTATTGAAGGTGCAAGTGGAGTTATTATAAATATTACAGGAAGTAGTGATTTAGGACTTCAAGAAGCAAATACAGCTGCAGAATTAGTTCAAAGAAGTGTAGATCCAGAAGCAAATATCATCTTTGGTATAGTAGTAGATGAAGCAATGGAAGATGAAATTCAAATTACTGTTATAGCAACAGGTTTTGAACAAAATAAAGGAGAAAAAGCAACAATTGGAGCAACTGCTGAAAAAATAGTTACAAAAACATGGGAAAAGAAAATAAATTCAATTCCATCAAGTACAGATTTAAATTCATCACAAAATGATTTAGATATACCTTCTTTTTTAAGAAAAAATAAAAATAAAAACTTATAATAGAAAAGCGAAAGGAAATAAACAATGGAAAAAGTTAGAGGATTTGAAATAGTAAAAGGATTTGAAGATAAAGAAATAAATTTACCATCAAGAAAAACAAAATTTGCTGCAGCATATGATGTAGAGGCAGCAGAAGATGTTATTATACCTAGTTTTAAAAAAGGAACAAAACCTACATTAGTAAAAACTGGTATAAAAGCATATATGCAAGATGATGAAGTTCTTATATTAGCAGATAGAAGTTCTAACCCAGGAAAAAAAGGAATAGTTTTAGCAAATAGCATAGGAGTCATAGATAAAGATTATTATGGAAATCCTAGTAATGATGGACATATAATGTTTGCATTCTTCAATATAACAAATGAAGATATACAAATAAAAAAAGGAGATTGCATTGGTCAATGTATGTTTAAAAAATATTTATTAGCAGATGATGATATATCTTCAGATATACAAAGAGTTGGTGGATTTGGTTCTACTGGTAAATAGAATATATTAATTATTACAAATAAAAGGTTTCATAAATCAATATTTACAAGTCAAGATTTTTTAGAAAGTTAGTTTTTTAGAAAATCTTGATTTTTTATATAGTAGGAAACACTATGAAACTTTAATTTTGCAATTCTAAGTGAAATAAAATATATATTTCTCAAAAATGCTCGTTCAAATAATTTTCAATGCGCTTTTTTCAAAATTATATATTTTTTTTCAAAAGAAAGTTTTCTGAATTTTCGATAATATAAAAAATTAGAAAATATTACCAAAACATTACAATGATATTACAAGAATATTACTTTAATGAAAAGAATTGACAAAATATGAAAGTTAATATAATATAAAAATATCTTTTTAAGAAAAGTGAAGGAATGATATAAAAATGAAAAAAACAAGTATTGTAAAAATCATTTTAATGCTTTTAATAATTGCATTATTTTCAACAACAGTATATGCAGTAGATGAACCATCACAAGAAGGAGATGGAACTTCACAAGAAGAAGGTACGCCAAATGGTGGAAGTGAGAAACAAGGTAATAATGAAGAAGATGGAGATGACGACCCAGAAGCTGGAAAACAAGAAGAAACTGAAGAATGGACTGATTTTTCTGGCGTTAGTATAGAATTAATCAGGGAAACATACAAAGTGGGTTTAGACATAAAGAATGTTCCAAACGATAAATTAATGGATAATTCATCTTATTATGTATTATTTAGTAATCAAAAAGAAATTCAAATATCAGAAAGTGAGTTAGAGAACAGGGTAGCAACAATAGATAAAAATAAAATTATTGTAGATGATATGAAAGTTACAGAATTTTTAGAAAATAATGGTAATATTTATGCAACAATAGTGCAACAGAAAGTTGGTACTAACGAATGTAAAAAAATTTTTGGAGAGGTTGAAATTAAAAGACCAGCATTATTACCTTTAGGTTCAAGAATACAATGTTACTTCTTTAACGACGACACATCAACTTATTTTAAGGAAATGTCTATAAGTGAAACAAGAAAAATTAATATAAAAATAGGAGAAATTACAGATAAAAATATTTTGCTATCAATAAAAAATGGAGAAGCGAATTGTTTGCAAAAACTTTTGAATTATGCAAAAACAGCTGAATCAATCTGTTCTACAACAGTACCTGTTGGAAGAAGTAGTTCTATAACGTCTAATATGAACTTAGTAAATGATAAATATTACTATGTATATATGGAAATGGATGATGAAGATGGAAAATACTATCCAGTAGAGGATGTTTCACTATATCAAGCTCTTGTAGATGATGAGGTAGGTAAAGAACTTTTTGATTACTTGTCTGGTGAATTTAAATGGAATTTAGAAAATGATGAAACTGGAAATGCACCAACTACAACAGATAATGAAAGTCAGGAGACAGAAAAAAAAGATGAAACTACTTCACCTAAAGCAATACCAGCAACAGGAATAAAATCTATATTAATGGTAATTGTTGCATTAACAGGTATAGCAGTATTTTGCTCATATAAATATAATAAATGGAAAGGTATAAAATAATTATAATATAAATCGTTTAATAATTATATTAGTTAGAAAACAATATGTATAGTAAATAACATATTGTTTTTTAAATTATATATTTTAGTTCAAAAAAAGTAATACTGACATTTTCTACTATATAAAAAAATAAAAAAATTTTCAAAACCTGAAAAGGTATAAATATATATGATTACAAAGAATTTTTTGCCAAAAATTAGAAAAACATGCTTTGACTTTTACCAAATTTTGTAGTATAATAAATGTATCGTAAAACGATAGATAAATAACAAAAAGTATAAAAAATATATATAAATGCTGAAAGGAGAGACTTGCATGTTTAATGTAGGAGATGAAGTGGTATATCCAATGCATGGAGCTGGAACAATAGATTCAATAGAAGAAAAAGACATTTTAGGAAAAAGAGAATCATATTACATATTAGCAATGCCAGGAAATGTTAAAGTAATGATACCAATAGCTAAGGCAGAGGAAGTTGGAGTAAGAAATATAATAGATAAAGCTTCAGCAGAAAGAGTATTTACCATATTTGATCAAGATGAAACAGATACAGAAAAAAATTGGAACAAAAGATATAGAGATAATATGGATAAGATAAAAAGTGGTGATATATACGAAATAGCTGATGTTGTAAGAAACTTAAGTTTTAAGCAAAAAGAAAAAGGATTATCTACTGGAGAAAAGAAAATGTTAAACAATGCAAAGCAAATTCTTATTAGTGAATTAGTGCTTGCAGAACACTTAAATCAAGATGAAATAGAAAGATTAATAGACAATAAGATAAATAATTCATTTATGTTATTTAGAACTGATAATGTTGGAACAGAAAGTATAGTTAAAAAATTTATTCCATTTGATAGTGGAAATAATAACAATAATGGAAGTGAAAATGTATAAAGTAGGATAAAATCCTACTTATTTTAAATGATAGGAAATAAATATATGGAAATTAAAGAAAAGAAAGCAATAATAGAAGCAATATTATTTGCAACAGGAAGAATTGTAACTCAAGAAGAATTAATGCTCAGTTTAGAAATATCAAAAGAAGAAATTGAAGAACTAATAGAAAGTATGAAAAATGATTACACAGATAGAGGAATAGAAATTATAAAAGTAGATAATGGGTACCAATTATGTACAAGAAAAGAATACTATGAATATATTTATCAAATTATAGATAAAAGAGCTAAACCTAATCTATCAGTAGCTGCGTTAGAAACGTTATCAATAATAGCATATAATCCTAAAATTTCGAGAGCAGAAATAGAGGCAATAAGAGGTGTAAATTCAGATGCCTCAATGTATAAACTTTTAGAATTTGGTTTAATTGAAGAAGCTGGTAAATTGGATGCACCAGGGAAACCAATGTCATATCAAACAACCAAAAACTTTTTAAAAATGTTTGGTTATCAATCACTTGAAGAACTTCCAGAATTACCAAAATATAAGCTTGACGAAAATCAGCAAATTGTAATTGATGATTTAATAGAAAAAAATGATAATACTGAAAATAGTAATTAGTAGTGTTAATTGTTGAATTTAATATGGAAATCTTTCGTATAGATATTTAATAATTTCATCAGCATTATGAGAGGTAACATTGATAAAAATATTATTATCAAGACTAATCCACATATTAATTACATATTTTTCATTATTATCAACAAAAACACCAATTAAATCAGCGATTTCTATTGGATTAGAAAATTCTTTTTCCCACATTAAAGCATCCTGTATATCCAAATTAGTGTTATAAAATTTTGTGAGAAAATTATTTAATTCACCTTTTTTGGTACTATAAAATCGAATAAAAGTAGTCACAATATGCTCCTTAAAAATGTAATGATTTTGTAATATTGATTAATCGTAAATAATTAAGTTGTTACTAAATTATAATATTTTAGAATTAGTATATGAAGAAAATTGTAAAATATACTCGAAAT
The DNA here is from genome assembly GCA_947628835.1 of uncultured Clostridia bacterium. Classification (GTDB taxonomy): domain Bacteria; phylum Bacillota; class Clostridia; order TANB77; family CAG-508; genus CAG-269. The sequence continues at coordinate 10,914 of CANRBL010000027.1, forward strand.
TTGTATGAAAAATATATTTTTGTAAATAATAAAAATAGACGTACAAATTATAATTAAAGGAGTAGAAATGGAAAAATTAAAAAAAATAGGATATATTTTTTTGATATTTATTATTATTGGAATTTGTGTATCTGTTATAGTTTTAGGATATAAAAAAAGTAATGATAATACTCATCAAGAAAAAGATAAGGTAGCTTCAGAAATAAAATATATTGAAGATCAAATTATTGATATTTTAAACAAAATGAATAATATTGATTTTAATAATTATCAATTGTCTGTAAAAGATATTAAATCAAATGATAACAATGAAAGTAGTTCATCTAAGCAAAGCTCAAAAGGAAGTTCAGAACAAAGCTCAAGTGAAGGTTCAAAACAGAGTTCTAGCGGAAGTTCAGAGCAAGGTTCAAGTAGTAATGGAGAATCGGAACAAGGAAGTTCATCACAACAAGAATCAAGTGGTAAGGATAGTCAGTCACAGTCAGAAAGTAGTGAAAGTTCCGAAGGTACGCAAAAAAGATATGAAATGGAATTTTCAAATATTCTTTCAAATAATTCACAAGAAATAGATTGGGAAAAAATAAAAGGCTCAATAGAGGAACTTTATGCAGTTGATCCAACTATGATTTTAGATCTATATAACATAGGTATATCTGAAGAACAAGTATTAAAATTCAATGTCCAATTAGATAAAATAACAAAAGCTATACAAGATGAAAATAAACAAGATACTTTAAATGAATTGACAACATTATATAGTCTTTTACCAATATATTTTGAAAATTTATCAGTAGACGAAAATTATACTAATATTTTAAAAACTAAATCTAATGTTTTTTTTGCATATAGTTTATTAGATAATGGTGATTGGTCAAGAATTAATGAATATATAAATAGTGCTATATCAGAATATTCAAAAGTTATGGGAAATATTGAGCAAACAGAAAAAACAGCAAATATTAATAAAGTTTATATCATATTAAATGAATTTAAATCAGCTATTGATGTACAAAGTAAAGAAATATTTTTAGTTAAATATAAAAATTTATTAGAAGAAATTAGAACTATATAGTAAATATGTATATATAATATTTTATAATATTATTGCAATTTATTTAATAATAACTTATAATATTTAAAGTATAATAATTTAAATGAGTAAATTGAATAGTCGCTGGTAAAATTCGAAAGAATTTACGAGAGGAAAGTCCGGGCTCCATAGAGCAATGATGCTAGATAACGTCTAGTGAGGGCGACCTTAAGGAAAGTGCAACAGAAAATAACCGCCTATTTTATAGGTAAGGATGAAAAGGCGAGGTAAGAGCTCACCGCCAATATGGTGACATATTGGGCTGTGTAAACCCCATCTGGAGAAACACCTAAACAGAAGATTAAGTCTGCTCGACGACTTCTAAATTGCGTGGATTGAAATATATAGCAATATATATTCTAGATAAATGACTATTTTTGATGACAGAACCCGGCTTACAGGTTTACTCAAAAATAAAAAATATAGAATTTGACGAATAAAATTAATATAAAATTTGAAGCAGGTAATACCTGCTTTTATTATATTATAAGAAATTAATGTTACTATTCACAGCTAGAAAAACAAGTAACCATATAATTTTTGCATTCCGTTCTCCAAGGCGTTAAAGTTTCGTTGGTTTCATATATATAGAAACACACTAAACTATATTGCCAGCATTATATATGTAGGTCGAACTCATTTAAAAATTATATGGTTACTTGTTTTGCTGATATTTAATGTTAGCGGTGAATTGTAATCAATTAATAGCTACAAAAAACTCTTTTTTTGAATATTGTATTGAAACTAGCAAATAATTATAGTATAATGAGTAACATAAAAAGAATAATGCATAAAAGCAACAACCAAAAGAAAGGAAGAAAAAAATGAGATTTGTAACTGATGAAGAATCTGAGAAAAAGTACAAAGAATTTTTAGAAAAACATGATAGATGTAATTTTCAGCAATCATTAGAATGGTGTAAAGTAAAATCAAATTGGAAACATGAAATAATATTAGCAGAAGACGAAAGAGGAAATATAATAGGTTCTTTATGTGTACTAATAAGAAAAATACCAATATTTGGAAACATAATGTATTCATCAAGAGGACCAGTATGTGATATTCATAATATAGAAGTATTAAAGCAATTAACAGATGGAGCGAAGGAGCTAGCCAAAAAATATAAAGCAATAGTATTAAGAATAGAACCTGATATAAAAAGTGAAGATAAAGACTTTAGAAATTTAGTAACAAGTTTAGGATATAAAATAAAAGATGATGCAAAAAACTTTAGAGAAGAAATACAGCCAAGGTATGTATTTAGGTTAGATATAAAAGGAAAAACAGAGGAAGAAATATTTGCAAATTTTCATCAAAAAACAAGATATAATGTAAGATTAGCAACCAAAAAGGGAGTTGTAGTAAAAGAAGGAACAAGAGAAGATTTAAAAGAATTTCATAAAATAATGGTCGAAACAGGTAAAAGAGATGGATTTATAATACGACCATTAGAATACTTTGAAAAAATGTATGATTGTTTAGCACCAAAGCATATGAAACTATTAATGGCATATTATGAGGATAAGCCAATTTCAGGAGTAATACCAATAATATATGGAAATAAAACATGGTATTTATATGGAGCAAGCAGTAATGAATATAGAAATTTAATGCCTAATTATCTATTACAATGGGAAATGATAAAAATGGCAATAAATAACAGAAGTGATATATATGACTTTAGAGGAGTTCCAGGAAATGTCGATGAAAAAAATGGCTTATATAGATTTAAAAAAGGATTTGGAGGGAAATTTACAGAATTTATTGGAGAAATATATATACCATTTAAACCAATAATATATGCACTTTATAAATTTTCAGAAAAAGCATTTAGAAATTTAAGAGCATTGAAAACCAAAAAAGCATAAATCACAAGGGAAGGAATATTAATAAAATGAAATCTTTAGTTATAGAAAAGAGTGATTTAAAGCATAATATAAAAGTAATAAAAAAGATAGCAGAAAAAAATGAATTAGATGATAACGGAAATAAATTAAAAATAATAGCAGTAGTAAAAGGAAATGCATATGGATTAGGATTAATTGAATATACTAAATTTTTAATAGATAATGGAATAGATTATATAGCTGTATCTACAGTAGAAGAGGCTATTGCACTACGAAAAGGAGGAATAAAACAAAATATATTAATGTTATCATCAACAGCTATAAAAGAAGAACAAAAAATTTTAATAGAAAACAATATAATTCTTACAATTGGTTCAAAGGAAGCGGGAGATATAGCAGAACAATTAGGCCAAGAGTTAAATAAAAAAATTAGAGCACATATAAAAATAGATACAGGATTTGGTAGATATGGTTTTATATATAGTAATGAAAGTGAAATAGTAGATAGTATAAAAAGCTGGAAAAATATAAATATAGAAGGTACTTTTTCACATTTTTCATTAGCGTTTTATGAAAAAAATGATTATACCAAAAAACAATTTGAAAGATTTATAAATTGCATAGAAGTATTACAAAAAAATGGAATAAAAACAGGAATGTTACATATATGTAATTCATCAGCATTCATAAAATTTCCTAAAATGCATTTAAATGCAGTAAGAGTTGGTTCAGCATTTTTGGGAAGATTAGCAATAAAAAATAAAGTAGGGCTTAAAAAAATTGGTATATTAAAATCAAATGTTGTAGAAGTAAAAACATTACCAGCAAAATATAATATAGGATATTCAAATTCATATAAAACAAAACATAAAACAAAAGTGGCAATAGTTCCAATAGGTTATGCAGATGGATATAATGTAAAAGTAGATAGAGATATGTTTAGACCAATTGACAAATTAAGATATATAGTAAGAGATGTAAAAGACGCATTAAAAAAACAAGAATTAACTGTTACAATAAAAGGTCAAAAATGTTCTGTATTAGGAAGAATTGGAATGTATAATATAATAGTAGATATTACAGGAAAAAATATAAATGTAAATGATGAAGTTTTAGCGCAAGTTAGCCCAATGTATGTAGACAGTAGCATAAGAAGGGAGTATATATAGATGGAAGAAAATAATAATATGCAAATAGAAAAAAGTAAATTTACATTTTTTAAAAAAGTAAAAAATTCAATTACTCAATTTGATAAATATTACGAAATGGCATCTGAAGGAATAGGAAAGGCTATTATTTATCTTGTAAAAGTAATGATAATATTTTCTATAATTTTGTGTTTAGGATTTGTTTATACTTCATATATAAGTGTAAATAAAATAGCAGATTATATCCAAAATGAACTTCCAGATTTATCATATCAAGATGGAATATTAAATGTAAATTCCGAAGAATCTATAGTAATACAACCTGATGCGTCATCAATTATAAATAAAATTATAATTGATACAAAAGTAGAAGATGAAAATATTATAAATGAATATATAAATTCAATTGAGAAAGACATAACAGGATTAATATTTTTAAAAGATAAAGTAATTGTAAAAAATACTGATATCACAGGAAATATAACATATAAATATGATGAAATTTTAATGAACAATACATCAAATTTTACGAAACAAGATTTAATTAATTATATTACAGGAAAAGGTATGATATCATTATATTTAACATTATTTATAGTAATGTTAATTTATACTGCTATAATTTATGTTATAGCAACATTAACAGATGCATTAATAATTTCAATTTTTGGTTGGTTAACAACATTATTTGTACGAATAAAGTTAAAATATTCCGAGATAATTAGTATGTCAATATATTCTTTGACTTTACCTATAATTTTAAATATTATATATATAATGGTAAATATGTTTACACAATTTGAAATAACGTATTTCCAAATAATGTATACTGCGGTATCATATATTTATTTAGCAACTGCTATTTTTATGATAAAAGCTGACGTATCTAAACAACAAATGGAAGTTCAAAAGATAATAGAAGTGCAAGAAGATGTACGAAAAGAGCTAGAAGATAATAATAAAGAAAATGAAGAAAATAAAAAAGATGACAATGATGAAGATAATGAAGAAAAAGATAAAATAAACAAAGATAAAGATAATAATATAGGTGATAATGAGCCAGAAGGTTCAAACGCTTAATTTATATTAGAAATAAAACAAATTAAAGAAAGGTAGTAAAGTAAAAAATGAGTAAAGATAATAAAAAACCAAAAAACATATTTGATAAAATATTTGTTATAATTGCTTCAATATGTGTATTATTGGCAATTGTAATTATGGCATTAGTTATAAATGGCAAAAATGCAGAAAATAAAGATTTAGCATATACAGATTTAATAAAGCAAATATCAGATGGAAATGTGGAAAAGATTGAAATGACAGTTGGTAGTACGACAGCCAAAGTAAAAATAAAAGATGAGGAAGAAGAAAAAAAAGTAATATTACCTAATACACAAGCTTTTATCGAATTAATACAAGATAAAGTTGGAGAAGGAATTGAATTTGATTTAAATCAAAAGCAACAAAGTGCATTAACAAGAATACCAGAAATATTAATTTCGTTTTTACCAACAGCTATAATGTTAGCATTATTTATAATGATTTATAAAATGCAAGGATTAGGAGAAAAAGGAAAAGTATATGAAGAAACAGAAAGAAAAACAAAAGTTACTTTTGATGACGTTGCAGGTTTAGAAGAAGAAAAGGAAGAACTAATAGAAATAGTAGATTTTCTAAAAAAACCAGAAAAATTTAATGAAATGGGAGCAAAAATACCTAAAGGAGTATTACTTTACGGAAAGCCTGGTACAGGAAAAACTTTAATTGCAAAAGCAATTGCAGGAGAAGCAAATGTACCATTTATATCTATGAGTGGTTCAGAGTTTATTGAAATGTTTGCAGGTTTAGGAGCTTCTCGTGTAAGAAAATTATTTGAAAAAGCTAGAAAATTAGCTCCATGTATTGTTTTTATAGATGAAATTGATGCAATAGGTTCAAGAAGGACAAGTAATAGTGGTGCAGAATCAGAAAATAATCAAACTTTAAATCAATTGCTAGTAGAAATGGACGGATTTTCAACTGAAGAAACTATTATAATTTTAGCAGCAACTAATAGACCAGAAATGCTTGATAAAGCATTATTAAGACCGGGAAGATTTGATAGACAAATAACAGTACCAGCACCTGATTTAAGAGGAAGAGAAGAAATATTAAAAATACATTCAAAAGGAAAAAAATTCGCAGATAATATTTCAATGAAGAGTATTGCAGAAGATACTGCAGGATTTACAGGAGCAGAACTTGCAAATATTTTAAATGAAGCAACAATAATTGCAACGAGAAAAGAACATGACAAAGTAGAACAAGATGATATAGAAGAAGCTGTTAAAAAAGTAACAGTAGGACTTGAAAAGCATAGTAGAGTAATATCAGAAAAGGATAAAAAGTTAACAGCATATCATGAAGCGGGTCATGCTATAGTTAGTCAATATTTACCTACACAAACAGCAGTAAAAGAAGTATCTATCATTCCAAGGGGACTAGCAGGTGGATATACAATGTATAAAACAAATGAAGATAAATTTTATGTATCTAAAACAGAAATGGAAGAAAAATTAATTGCATTATTAGGAGGACGAGCAGCTGAAAAATTAGCTTTAGATGATATTTCAACTGGTGCAAGTAATGATATAGAAGTTGCTACACAAGTAGCAAGAGATATGGTTACGATATATGGAATGAGTGATAAAATAGGTCCAATTTCATTAAAAGACACAGGAAGTTTATATGACTTAAAAATATTTGGAGAAAATATAGAAGATGCTATAGGAGAAGAAGTACGTAAATTGATAAATACTGCTTACTTAGATGCACAAACTATATTAAGACAAAATATGGATAAACTTCACGAGATTGCAAAGGTATTACTAGAAAAAGAAAAAATAAATGAAGAAGAATTTAAAAAATTCTTTAATATAAATTAATTCTGTGAAAATTATTTGAACGAGCATTTTTGAGAAATATATATGTTAGTTCAAAGAAATGTAAGTATAACATTCTTATTATATAACAAAAAAATATGAAATAAAATATTATTTTATTAGAAAGGGGGATTGTTAGTAATACAACTAGCAAAATAAAAATGTTAAAAAATATAGCAAAACATATAGCATTAGTTAGCAAACATAAATGGGTAGTATTTAAATTATGTTGTAGAGTAGGAATACCAATAAGAGGATTATTACATGATTTATCAAAATTTTCACCAACAGAATTTTGGGAAAGTGTAAAATATTATAATGGTAAAAAAAGTCCTATAATAGTTTCAAGAGAAATAAATGGATATTCAAAGGCTTGGTTGCATCATCAAGGCAGAAATAAACATCACTATCAGTATTGGGTAGATTTTACGGCAAAGGAACAAGCAATATTGATACCATATAAATATACAGCAGAAATGATATGTGATAAGGTTGCTGCAGGAATTGTGTATGAAGGAAAAAATTGGACACCAGATGTAGAACTAAAATATTGGCAAAAAGAAAAAAGTGCAGGAATATTAATTAATCCAAAAATAGATAACTTATTAGTTGAGGTATTTACACAAATAAGTGAAAATGGTTTAGAAAAAACATTGACAAAGAAAAATATACAACAACTTTATACACAATATTGTGGTCCAATAAAAATAAAAAAAGATTAACATTTTTGTGTATGACTTAATTGAAATATTAATAAAAGAGGAATGTATATGAGAATTAGATTTAAAGCATGGGCAAGACCAGAATTAGAAGCAAGTAAGTTTTATGTAGATAGTCCTCAAGAATGGAAAGGAAAATGGAAGGAATTTTTTAAAAATCCAAATTTACCAATTCATTTGGAATTAGGTTGTGGAAAAGGTCAATTTATATCACAATTAGCTGTGAAAAATGACAATATTAATTATATAGCTATTGATTTAGTTGATGCTATGTTAGGATTGGCAAAAAGAAACATTGAAAAAACATACAGTGAAGCAAATAAAGAAATTAATAATGTAGTATTGACTAGATTTGATATAGAAAGAATATTATTAATATTAGATAAAACAGATGAAATCGAGCGAATATATATAAATTTTTGTAATCCATGGCCTAAAGGAAAACATAGAAAGAAGAGGTTAACACATACAAGACAATTAGAAAAATATAACCAATTTTTAACTTCTAATGGAGAAATATATTTTAAAACAGATGATGATGATTTATTTAAGTCAAGTTTATTATATTTTGAAGAAAGTGGATTTGAGATTGTAAAAAAGACATATGATTTACATAGTGAAAATATTTCAGATAATATTGAAACTGAACATGAAAAAATGTTTTCTGAGCAGGGAATAAAAATAAAGGCATTAATAGCAAGAAAAATATAAAGCATTCCACAGAAAAATTGCATAGCAATTTTTCGCGGACGAACAAAGACGCGGACTTTAAAATGTTCTAAATAGAGAAAATGTTATAATGTCCGCTTTTGTTCTTTGACTTTTTTAGTTGTTCTATACCACTAAACTTTTATCATCTTGTAATGAATTCATAGAAATATTAAAAAAGTCTAAAATATCTGCTAAATCCATATTATACCATTGTGCAATTAGTTTGGCTCTTTCTATTATAAATTGTTTATACATTTGCGTATATGTTAAAGAAGTTTGTATGTTAAATTTATTTTTGTAAATATCTATTAAAGTATTTTTATAGGTTTCTTTATCTTTTTTCCATTTTTTATAACCAGTATCTAATCCAAAAACCATTTCTAAATTAGTAAATATAGAATTTACTTTAGTTTCGGAGTCATTAAAAGCATAATATTCTATAGGTTGTAAGCTATATTCTAAGTATGAGTCCTCTGGTCTAATATAATTACTTTTATTTGTATTTTGAGGATTAGTTATTGAAAATAATTGTATTTCAGAATCTTCATCAGTAATGCTATGAGATGGAATATTAATATTGTTCTTCATTTTTTGTATAATCTGTTTTTTTCTAGTTATTTGACATATATGCTTTTGCTCATGTAAAAAATAATCTAATAGTGAACAATTTAATCTATCAGAAATATTTATATATTTATCTTTTTGAATTTTTAATCCTCTAAATATTAAATTAGGCTTAATTAAAATAGAATGGTCGGAGATATCAAGAATTAAATCATCAAGTGTATCATTATATTTTGTAGATTGTAATCCTACATTATAAGGTTTTCTATTTTCTTTTTTAGCTGTAATATTTTCTAATTCTTGCAGTATAGGAAGTATATTATTAGGGATAAGTTTCTTCCAATTAGTTCTATGAAAAACAGTATATAATAATCTTTCTCTTTCTATAAGATTAAGACGATTCCATTTTTTTGTATTAAATAATGTATTTAAAGTATTTTGATTTTGTATTATATACGAAGTGTCCATATAATTACTCCTTTCTGAACTATTATAGCATAGAAATAGTTTTATGTAAATAAAAAAATTATATTGCAAAAGATACCTAACATATGATATACTTAAACAAAAAAATATTTATAGTAAAAATAAAAGGGGGAGATAGTATGGACAGAATGAAAACATTTTTTAAATATGCAATGTTTTTATTAGTATTCTATATATTCTCAAATATATTAATCAATGTAGGATTAAATATGAGATTTAATGAAATTACATCAAAAGAAGATTTACCCTCACAAATAGCAATAACACAAGCAGAAGCAACAAAAGTAAATGGACGAATAAAGGGAAATATAAAAAATACACAAGAAAATAACATAAATGGAAAATACATAAAGGTAGATTTATATAAAAATGATAATACTTTAATGGGAACAAACTATATTGCAATTAATGATATAAATATAGACGAAAGTCAAGAATTTGAAGTATATTTTAAAATGCAGGATATAGAATATTATGATTTGAACATTGTAGAAACAGAGGAGCAAACATTAAATAAAGACTTATTTTTAGATGATGACTTAAAAACAACAGCAGTATTTGCGTTAATATTTTACTTATGTGTAATATAGGTAAATGGAGGCATTATGATATTAAAAGAAGCACTTAAACAGGGAGTTATTCAATTAAAAAAAAATAATATACAGTCACCAGAGTTAAAAGCTAGATTATTGTTACAACATAAATTAAATGTTACAAGAGAATATTTAATAATAAATGATACAATGCAAATAGAAGAAAGAACAGAAAAACAATATTTTGAAGCAATACAAGAAATAATACAAGGAAAACCATTACAACATATTACAAATAAGCAAGAATTTATGGGAATGACATTTTTTGTAAATGAAGATGTATTAATACCAAGACCAGATACAGAAAATTTAGTAGAAGAAGTAATAAATCTTATAAAAAAGGATAGAAAAGAAAAAAATAAAGAAGAGAAAGTACGTATATTAGACTTATGTACTGGAAGTGGAGCAATAGCAGTATCAATTGCAAAATATGTAGAAGAGTGCAAAATAATTGCAATAGATATAAGCCAAAAAGCATTAAAAGTAGCAAAAACAAATGCTAAGATAAATGATACAGAAGAAAAAATTGAATTTATGCAATCAGATTTATTTAAAAACTTAAATGAAAAAATACATAAGTTTGATATAATAGTATCAAATCCACCATATATAGAAACAGAAACTATAAAAAAATTAGATATAGAAGTACAAAAAGAACCATTAATAGCATTAGATGGAGGAATAGATGGATTAGATTTTTATAGAAAAATAATAGAAAATTCTGGCAAATTTTTAAACAAAAATGGATATCTATGTTTCGAAATAGGATATAATCAAAAACAAAGAGTAATAGAAATACTAGAAAAATATAAATTTAAGGAAATATACTGCAAAAAAGATATTGGAGATAATGATAGAGTAATAATTTCAAAAGTAGGTGAATAAATTGTCTTTTGCATCAGATGTAAAACAAGAATTAAGTAAACTAAGTTGTTTAAATGATAAAGAAATTGTAAGATTAGAATTAATAGGATATTTAATAAGTAGTAATACGAGTGTGCAAAATAAAAAAATAAAATTTATAACAGAAAATGAATATAATATTAATAGATTCGCAAAATTATTAGAAAATATAAAAATAGAAAAATATAAAATACAAATACAGGGAAAATTATACTTTATTACAGTATCGAAAGATGATATACAAAAAAATATAATTAAAGGTGATAATTGTCAAAACTTATATGATGTTATAAAAATAGAGCAAGATAAAATTAACATTAATGAGCAAATACAAGAAAATGAAAAAGTAAGAGCTTTAATAAGAGGCGTATTTTTAGGTTCAGGTACAATAAATAATCCTCAAAATAAATATCATTTAGAGTTTAGTATAAGTAATGATAAAAATGCAAATATTGTAAAAAACATATTAAAAAATATAGGGTTAAATATAAAAGAAATTAAAAATGAAAAAGAGATAATATTATATACAAAAGAAGGAGAAGAAATTTCAAAATTTTTAGCATATATAGAAACTAATAAGGGAGTTTTGAATTTTGAAGAGATTAGAGTTCAAAAGGAAATGAATAACAAAATTAACAGAATAGTCAATTGTAAAACAGCAAATATTACTAAATCTATTAATGCATCTATTGAGCAAATAGATGCCATAAAAAAATTAAAACAAAGTGGAGAATTTGATAATTTAGATGAAAGCTTAAAAGAAATAGCAAATGCACGCATAAAATATCCAGATATTTCGTTAGTAGAATTAGGAAAAAAATTAGAAAATCCAATAGGAAAATCAGGAGCAAATTATAGAATGAAAAAAATAATAAATATTGCCAAAACATTATGAAGTAATTTCATAAAATACACTCATTCCTTCTCGCTTCGCTCAAAGGCACACATAGTAATGAAAGCCTTGAGATTGAAGCGTT
>CANRBL010000028.1 GCA_947628835.1 uncultured Clostridia bacterium
TAATAACAGAGGAATCAACATGTGAAGTAAAACTAGAAGATAACGAAAAACTAGTAGGAGCAACAAACAATGAAGGACAAATAAAAATAGAGAACATAGTGGTACCAGAGCAAGAAGAAGAGGAAAAAGAATACACATATGATTTAAAAGAATTAAGAAGTCCAAAAGGATATGAAAATCTAGGAGAAGCAAAATTAAAGATAAAATTTGAAAAGACAGAAGAAAATAATGAAGAAAAGACAATAATAACAGAGGCAAAAGTAGAAGAAAGTGAGAAATGGAAAGTAGTATCATATACAGAAAATACAGTAAACATAGAAACAGGAACAGAACAAGAAGAAATATATATAAAATCAGAAGAATATGAAATAGGATACCATTTAGGAAAAGAAGAAACAGCAAATGGAAAAGAATACATAAGATATGATAAAGAATATCAAAAAGAAACATTAGAAGAAGATGGAAAAAATTACGCAGATACATACATAAGAAAAATAAAATCAGAATATAAAAGACATGAAGATTTAAAAGGAACGACAATGAAAGAATTTAAAGAAAGAATAAAAACAAATGCAGACAAAATAGAATTATACAGCGAAGCAGGAGAACTACTAGACAATGGGGAAAACAAAGTATATGATGAAAAATTAGGAACAGGAATGAAAATAAAATTTATAAAAGGCCAAGAAGTAGTAGAATTAACATTAATAGTATATGGAGATGTAAGAGGAGATGGAAAATTTGGAACAAGTACAATAAGTTATATACAAGAATATATAAATGACAGAAATAGTAGAAATGAGATAAGCAAAATAGAAAAAGAAGCAATAGATTTAGACTTTAATGGAAAAGTAAATTATAATGATTTATCAATATGTGCATCAGTAATAACATATACAAGTATGGAAAAATTAGGAATAAATATGAGTACATTAAACTATTTTTTTAATATAGATGAAAAAGAGGTTGTACAAAAATAACAAAAATGGTGTATGCATTTAAAGGAAAAGAAGTAAAGTTGGAAATATATTAAACACTAGTATTCCCTAAGAAAAGTAGAAAAAAATAAAAAAGTGTAACAAAAATGTAATAATAAAATAAAAAGATTGTAAAAAAAGGCGAAAAAGAAATTCCGTAAAGGAAAAGAAAGCCTTTTTTTGTTTGTCAAAATTTAGATATTGAAAAGGAAAAAAGAAAGTATTAAGATTATAATTAATGAATAGTATTCTTTCTATTTATGGGAATAAGCATATTAGAAAAAATAAAATAAGTAACCATAGTAGTGTAAGAGAAAGGAAAAGATTATGAAAAAAGAAAATAAAATAATAAAAAACAACAATAAGGCTAAAAGCCTTGATACTGTAGAGAGAGAGAGAGAGAGAGAGAGAGAGAGAGGTAATTTAGAGAAAAGTAAAGAAAATGCCTCAAAAATAAATGAAAAAAAGAAAATATGGGAAAAAGTAAAAAATAAATTCCAAAGAGATGATGCAGGAAGAATAATAGTACCAAATAGACCTGCATATGCGATAATTTTTTTGCTAATATTAGTAATAATAGGAGCAAATATAATGTTGCATAGAAGAACATATGCAGATACAGGAATAGAAATAACTGTAAATACAACAGAAGTAAGAAATGGAAAGACTAATTTACCTAGTCTAAATGGAGTAGAAGCAGGACCAGTAGAGGTTACAATAACTTTTTTACAAGAAGGTTATGAAAGACAATATTCTATAGATAATGGAAAGACATGGAATACAGTGAATAATAGAAAAGCATTTGTAGAATGCACGGAAAATAAGACTATAAAAGCGAGAATATTGAATGAAAATTCAAATATTATAGCAGAAAAAGAATATCAGGTAACAAATATAGATAATGAAAAGCCAAATGATTTTGATTACACTATAACATGTATTACTACAAATCAAACAAAACATTTTAATAATGGTGAAAATAATGAGGATGTGATAACGTCAGCAACAGTACAATTGAATATAACAGATGCTAAGGATAAAGGAATAGCTACGATAGATAGATGGGAATATAGATTAAGTGCTGATGGTGGAAATAGTTATGGAGCATGGTCTAAAACTACAGATACTATAGTATATATATCAGATTTAAATTTTAATAAAACATATGCAATACAAATAAGAGCAATTGATAAAGCTGGAAATGAAAAATTAAGTACATATATTAAACAATTTAAATTAACAAAGAATGTTTCATATAATCTTGGCAAGTTTGGAAATGGTAAAAAGCAAGCGAATAAGTATAATGTAAAATCGACAGACTATAAATGTAGTGGATGCAGTGAATGGCTAGCGGATATAGAGAAGTTTAATGAAGGAAATTCAGCAGATGGCATGACACATTATAAAGATATTAACGGAGTACCAACGAGATGCGGAGTTTATAAATTTTGGAAAACTGAAAGTAAATCTACAAGAACACCGTATTTATATAAATGTAGTTTATGTGGATATGAAGTTAGAGGAAGAAAAGTTTCAGAATCAAATGTAGATGGAGCAACAAATGGAGTACATTGCTGGGATAGAGCAGAAACAGTAAGTTTAAATAATTTGACACAAATAGATACTAGTAGCAGGTATAGTATAGAAGTAGTAAAATTAGATGAAAAAGGAAAAGGAATAAATAATGCTAAAATAGTAATAGGAGAACAAAATCATACAACAGATGTAAATGGAATGATAAAACTAGATAATTTAACAGCAGTTCAAGAAAATGTATCTTATGTAATAGAAGACATAGAATTACAAAAGAAATTCACAATGACATTTAGTGTACAAGGAAATAGTATAAAAGTAATAAGTAATGCAAAATTAACAGGAGCAAATGGAGATGCAAGGATAGAAATAGATGATGAAAATAAAATAATAAGAGTAGTAATACAACCACAAGAATATAAATTGAAAATAATAAATGAAAATGCTGAAAATGGAAATAAAATAGAAGGGGCAAAATATGAAGTAAGTATATATAATGATGAAATAGAAAAAACAGATATAGCAACAGAAAAAACAGAAGTATTAAAAGAAGGAAGCAACTATATAACAGATAATAGTGGAGAAATGAAATTTAAAGGAATAGAAAAGGAAAAGACAAACAAAGTAATAATAAAGCAAGTGAAAGCAGGAGAAGAGTATTATGAGTATGAAAGCGAAGCATTAGAAATAGAAATCAAAGTAGATGAAAACGGAAACATAACGAATTTAGAAGATATAAAAAATCAAGTACAAGAATATGGAGATAAAATAAGCAAAGATTCTATGATAATAGAATACGATGAAGAAAATAAAACAATAAAAATAATACAAAAGAACGTAAAGAGATACAAAATAAAGTTTATAAATGAAAGTACATTAGGACATACAAGAATACCAGATTCAGAGAATTATATAAGATTAAATTATGAAGATGAGCAAGATAGAATAGAAGTAGGAAAAACAGAAGTATACGAAGATGCAAATGGAGAAAGTTATTACATAACAGATGAAAATGGAGAAATCAATTTAGGAGGAATACAAAAAGGAGCAAATAGTACAGAAGTAAAAACAAATCATATATATATACAACAAAAGAAGGAAAATGCTAGTTATCAAGCAGATTATGTAGGAATATCATTATCATTAGATTTTGAGATAGATTCATCAGGAAAAATAGTAAATGAAGTAAATGTAAAAGGACAGGCAAAAGCACAAGGAGATATGATAATAACAGATTCATTCTATATAAATATAAATAAAGAGACGCAAACAATAGAAATAACAATGCAAAATGTACCATATATAACAATGGGAATAAAAAAGACAAGAGTAACAAAGTTTGGAACAAAAGACCTTTGGGTAGATGATAATGGATTAAATGGAGCAAGATATAAAGTAACATCATATATAAATGGAGAAAATGTGCTAGAAGCAGAGTCAGAAACAGAGACAGTAGAAGGGATAAGAGGAATAGCAAAAGCAACGTTAGGAGCAGGAGTAAATGAAATAGGGATACAAGAGATAGGAACAGGAGAATTAGCAGGAGATGTAGATAGTAAAGAATATAGAATAAAATATAAAATAGATGTAAGCGGAAAATTGAAAATAACAGCAATAGTAAAAGAAGGAAATATAACAATACGAAAGGAATTCAGTTATTTAAAAACAAATGAAAAAGGAACAAAGGAAAGATGGCAAACGATAACAAAGGAGATAAAAGAAGATGGAACGTTGCAATCAGATAATAGCAAAAAGCCAGGTACAGCGTATTATAATATAAATAATATATATGTAAATATACAAAATATAAGAATATATGTAATAGGAAGTGAAATAAAAGTATTATATAAATTTACACCATACAAAAAAGACACAATATTAAATGTAGATATGCAAGACCAAATACGTGGTATAAGATTAAATGAAGAAGAATATAAAGATACACAAGGAAATATAGTAGAAGATGAAGACATAGCAAGTAGCAAAACATTGTATCACTATAACCAAGGATTTATGAAAATATTTGTGTTAGAGCAAAAGTTTGGAAATAATATAATAAATGAAAATGAAATAGATGCTACTTCAGGAATGCAAATAAATAAATATAAGGAAAAGATAAAAGGCGGGAGAGGATGGCCAGCAGGAACTAAATTATGGAATTTAATGTATAGATATAGAGTATATGGAATGGGAGATTTTGTAAAAAATAAACAAACAGGAGAATACACAACAGCAAATGCAGTAGTACATTATAAAATAAATACTAATACAGGTAGATATGTACCACCATATAGCTATTCAATGTATACTTTTGTATTGGGGACAGTAAAGTATGCAGCATCAGTACCACAAAAGTATTTAGCAGATAATATATCAAAAAAATTATCATATAAAACGATAACATCAGGAGTAAATGATGTATTTATACAGTATAAAAAAGATGGAACTCCAGATAATGCGATAGTAATACAAAAAAAGAAAATTGGATATAGATATGATAAAAATAAGAAAGGAACGGAAGTAAAAAGAGTACAAAATAAAATAGCGATAGTAAGTACATATGAATATGATGAAGAAAAAAGAATATTTAAGACAGTAGGAAGTATAGAACAAGATAAGAAGATGAAGAATACAGAAACAAAACAACAAGAGATAGGGAAAATAAAAACAGTAGCAGGTATATATCCATATAATTATAAATATGCAAAAGGAAATGATTCAAAAGTAAAAACACAACAACCGATAGAATATGAGTATGATGCAATATATGAAAATGGAAAGAAAACAGGATATACAGAAGAAAAGATACAGGAAGTGACAAGAGGAGAAGATGGAAGAGTCAAATCAATAAATAGAGTAGCAGAAATACAAGATGAAACAGGAAATAAAATAACAGAACCATCAATAAATATAAAAGAAGATGGAAGTATAGAAATAATAGAAAATAATATAGCGACAAATCAAAGTACAGTAGAAATAGAAGAATCAAAAGATGTAGAAATAAAAATAATAAAAGTAAAAAGTGGAACGGGAGATTATTTAAAAATAGGTCAAAAATATGTATCTAGGAGAAAAGGAGAAGAAGGATATATACAATATGAATGGGATGTAAAAGAAAGAAAATATAAAAAAACGATTTTAGAAACAGTACCATGGCTAACTCGTAAAAATAAACAAGGTAACATAATAACATTCAGAAGGGGATATAACGTAGGTGAATATAGTTATATTACATATCAAACGGAAGCAGGAGGATATATATATGGAAAAAATCGACAATATTGGAACTCACAGCCAAGGCATTATTGGTTTTTTGAAAATCCATATATTGCAGTAGGAAATTCATATATGATAGAGGAAATACAAAATGGTGAGCAAACGACTGCAAATGTAAAGCAAGACCAATTGGATTTAAATATAAAAGAGAAAGAATACTATAGATTAGTATTAATAAATGAGGATATAACAGATAGTGAAAAAATAGGAGGCTCAGTATTTGATATAACAGAAGAAGCAGAAGATGGAACATATATGAGATATTTACAATTAAAGTCAGCAAAAAATTCAAAGGCAAATAAGAATAAAAATATGGCAGGAGTAGTGGGAAAATTAGTACAAGTATCAAGATTTTCAAATACGGGAGTAAATGATGGAAGAATAGAATATGTAAAAGGAGCAAATGGAAAATTCAAATTAAGTAAGCAACTATTAAATTGGAATGGAGTACATGAAGATAAAAACGGAGTGTTTGGAAAGACTGTATTGCAATATAGAGGACTACCATTAAGTGGAACAGGGAAAGTAACATTAACAATAAAGCAAACAAAAGCAGGAAATGGATATAAAACTTTAAGCGATGAAGTGCAAGTAACATTTAATAGAAGACTAGATAGCAATGGAAAATTGGAAATAGATCAAGATTCAGTAGAAGTATCAGGAGCAACAAAAGAATCAGGAATAAAAGTAGGAATAAAAGTATATGGAAGTGATGCAAATACAACAAATGGATGCAAAATAGAAGAAGAAGGAACAGCAGTAGGAAAGAAATTAACAGTATTAGATACAGTACAAAATACAATAGAATTAACAGTAAAACAGCAACCGAATGCAAGATTAGTAATAAACAAAGTGGATGAAGAGCAAAATGCAGATGGAAGTTATACACCAGTAAGTGGAATGAAATTTAATGTAACAGAAGTAAATGAAGATGGAACAGACTCAGAAAATAAGATAAATAATTTAACAGGAGAAGTAACAGATGAAGAAGGGAAGATAACATTAATATTTAATGAAACAACATCAGCAGGAATATATCATTATTATAAAATAGAAGAAAAAGGAAGTAAAAATACAGCATACTATGAAGATAATACACCAATATATATAAGAGTAAAATTCTATTATTCAAAAACAGGAAAAGATGGAAATGAATTATCAATACAAGATTGGAATTTTGTTGATTATGATGAGAATCACAAGTTAACAAAGATAATAGCAGAAACCAAAAGAGCAAGTAGAGAAGAAGTAACAGATGAAGATAAAAGTATAGCAATAAGAATAACAAATGAAGCAACAGCGGGAAAAGTAAAGCTAAATATAAATAAAATAGATAGCAAGACAAAGGAAAAATTAAAAGGAGCAGAATTTAAAGTAGAAGTAACAAATAAAAAAGATGAAAATGGATTAGTGCAAGCAGAGGTAATAGGGCAAGTATATGAAAATATAAAAGCAAATGAAGAAGAAGGACAAGAACCAAAAATAGCATTAGGAATAGGAGAGTGGGAAATAAAAATAACAGAAACTAAGGCCCCAGAAGGATATGAACTATTACCAAATGATATATATATAACAATAAAAAAAGATAGAGAAGGAAATATAAGTATAGTAGAAGAAGGATGTTCAGACATAATAAAGGAACAAAAAGAACAAATAGAAGAAAGGTTAAATAATGCAGAAGTAAATATAGAGATAGAAAATGAGTCAAAAATGAAATTTGAATTGACAAAAATAGATAAAATAACAGGTCAAGTAATAGAAGGAGCAAAATATAAAGTAATAGATATGGAAACAAATGATGAATACGAAATAGAAATAGGAGAAGGAGGATTAGGAACAATAAATTGGCCAAGTAAAGGAATAGGAAAGCATCAATTCAAATTAATAGAAACGGAAGAGCCAGAGGGATATAAAAAAGATGAAAGTGAATTAATAATAGAAGTAGAATATGGATTACAAAACGAAGGGACAGGAGAGTTAGAGGATGTATATGATGATGACGACGATGATGATGAATATGCATGTATATACGGAGAAAATTGTGAATGTAGTTTAAATTGTGGATGTAGACAGCAAGTAAATGAAGAAGGAGGAGAAATGCCAGTATGTACAGAAGGATGTGGATGTGATAAAGTAGATGAAAATGAAGCATGTCAATGTGAATGTGAAAGTTGTGATGGATATACATGTAATGGATGTGAATGTGAAGAATGTATATGTAAGAATGAAAACAGTGGAGATGAAGGACAAGATAATGATGATGACGGAGAAGGAGATAATGAAGGAGAAGATGATACGCAATATATGGGAGAAGGAAATGATGAAGATGACGATGATAATGGAGAAGATGATAAAGATGAAATAGAGTGTATATATAGTGAGGAATGTACATGTTCAGATGAATGTGGATGTAAAAATGAAGAAGATGGAGAATGTACAGAGAAATGTGGATGTGATGAAGAAGAAAGTGACGTACAAAGTGAAGGTGAAGACATAGAAATAGAGTATGACGACGGAGCAGGAGAAGAGGATGAAGACGAAGGAAAATATATAACAAAAATAAATAGAGTAAGAGTAAAAAATGTAAGTGTAGTACAAGAGGGACTAGGAATTCAAAAAGAAAAAATAACATATGATGAAAGTAAAATAAACATAACAGTATCAGAAGAAAGAAAAAGTGAAGGGGAATACGAAATAGAAATAGAAAAAGAAGATGAAGAAGACGAAGAAATAAAATTAGAAGGAGCAAAATATGAAATATATACAGAGATAGAAGGAGAGGAATATAAAGTAGGAGAAGCAACAACAGGAGAAAAAGGAAAAGCAAAAATAGAAAAAATAATAGTACCAGAAGTAGAACAAGTATATACATACACATTAAAAGAAGTAGAAGCACCACAAGGATATGAAAAAGGTGAAGACATAAAAATATTGGTAGAATTAGAAAAAGTAGAAAATGTACAAGGAGAAAATACCAACACAGGTAGTGGCACAATACAAAATAATGAAGAAAAAAATCAAACAGAAGAAGGAAAACAAGAACAAAATAATACAGGAAGTGAACAAGAGGTAGGAGGAAATGAAGAAGGAAAAACCAAAGAAAAGACAAAAGTAAAAATAAAAGAATGTAAAATAATCCAAGGAGACAAAATAATAACACCAGAAATAGAAGAAAATAAATTAAAAATAAGAGTAAAAGATAAACTAGAAGAAGGAAAATACAACTTAGTAGTAGAAAAAGTAGACAGTCAAACAGAAGAAATATTCTTAGCAAATGCAAAATACAAAATAAGTTCAGAAGAAGGACTAATAGAAGAGAAAGAAGTAGTAACAGACGAAAAAGGAAGAATAAACTTAACAGGATTAGAGATACCACAAAAAGCAGGAACATATTCATATATATTTGAAGAAGAAGAAGCACCAATAGGATATAAAAAAGGAGGAAATATAAAGGTACAAATAACAGTAGAAGAAATAATAGAGCAAGAAGAGACTAGTACAGATGTAAATAATCCAGAACAAAATAATGGTCAAGCAGAGATAACAAATTCAGAAAGTCAAGCAACTCAAATAGACCCACAAACATCAGAGCCAAAGAAAACATACAAGATAACAAAAGCAGAAGTAATAGCAGGACAAGCAGAGACAGTAGTAGGAACAGAAGAAGAATTTGTAGGAGTAAAAATAAAAGATGAAGAAGAATATGAGGACAGATACAAATTAGAAATAGAAAAAGTAGACAGAGAAGATGAAGAAATAAAACTAGAAGGAGCAAAATATGAAATAAAAGTAAAAGCGGAAAGTGGAGAAGAATACATGATAAAAGAAATAACAACAAATGAAGAAGGAAAAATAAAAATAGAAGGAATGAAAGGAACAGGAAGGACAGAATTAGAAATAAAAGAAATAAATGCGCCAACAGGATACAAGAAAGAAGCAGAAATATATAAAGTAATATATGAAAAGAAAGAAACAAACGGAAAAATAGTAATAGAAGGAAAAGTAGATGAAGAAAATAAAGTACCAAGTGAACAACAAACAGGAGAAAAAACAGAAGAGGAAAGTATTGAAGGAAGTATAGAAGAAAAGAAAGAAAAAATAAAAGTAGAAACAACAGAAGAAGAGCAAAACATAAAAATAACCCTAACAAATGAGAAAGAAGAGAACAAAGAAAAAGAAGGATATACATTAAAAATAAATAAAGTAGCAGAAGAAAATAAAAACATGAGGTTAAAAGGAGCAAAATATAAAATAAGTGTAAGATATACAGAAACGAAAGAAGATGGAAGTACAGAAGAAAAAGAATATAAAATACAAGAAGCAATAGGAGAAACGGACAAAAATGGAGAATTAGTATTAACAAAAGTATTAGTACCAGAACAAGAAGGAACATATACGTATAAGATAGAAGAAATAAGAGCCCCAGAAGGATATAAAATAGGAGAAGAAGCAGAAATAGAAGTAAGAGTAGTAAGAAATGTAGAAACAGGAGAATTAGAAATAGAAAGTGCAGAAGTAACGAAAAATATGGAAACAACAGAAATAAACGAACAAAGAGTAAAAAGATTGGAGATAAACCAAACGAACAAATCAACAAAAGATATGTATAATATAATAATAACAAAGAAAGATAGTAATGGTCAGGTAATAACAGATGAATCAACATGTGAAGTAAAACTAGAAGACAATGAAAAATTAGTAGGAGCAACAAATAATGAAGGACAAATAAAAATAGAGAACATAGTGGTACCAGAGCAAGAAGAAGAGGAAAAAGAATACACATATGATTTAAAAGAATTAAGAAGTCCAAAAGGATATGAAAATCTAGGAGAAGCAAAATTAAAGATAAAATTTGAAAAGACAGAAGAAAATAATGAAGAAAAGACAATAATAACAGAGGCAAAAGTAGAAGAAAGTGAGAAATGGAAAGTAGTATCATATACAGAAAATACAGTAAACATAGAAACAGGAACAGAACAAGAAGAAATATATATAAAATCAGAAGAATATGAAATAGGATACCATTTAGGAAAAGAAGAAACAGCAAATGGAAAAGAATACATAAGATATGATAAAGAATATCAAAAAGAAACATTAGAAGAAGATGGAAAAAATTACGCAGATACATACATAAGAAAAATAAAATCAGAATATAAAAGACATGAAGATTTAAAAGGAACGACAATGAAAGAATTTAAAGAAAGAATAGAAACAAATGCAGACAAAATAGAATTATACAGCGAAGAAGGAAAATTAATAGACAATGGGGAAAACAAAGTATATGATGAAAAATTAGGAACAGGAATGAAAGTAAGATTTATAAAAGGACAAGAAGAAGTAGAGTTAACATTAATAGTATATGGAGATGTAATAGGAACAGGAAAATTTGGAACAAGTACAATAAGTTATATACAACAATATATAAATGACAGAAATAATAGAAATGAAATAAGCAAAATAGAAAAAGAAGCAATAGATTTAAACTTTAATGGAAAAATAGATTTTAATGATGTATCAATATACTCAATGCTAATACTATATTCAAAATTAGAAGAGACAGGAGTACAGTGGTAGAATGACATAAACAATGATATTTAGAATTAATGTAACCATAGAATAAAAGAAATAGCAAAAAAGATTGCTATTTCTTTTAATTTAGTGTATACTTAATGAAATAATAAAAAGGATTAAGAATATATAAAGAAAGCATCAAAAGTCTTCGTTTATAGAGAGAGGAGAAAAGTAAATGAAGTATGGAAAAGGAAGAGGAATAGCAATAGGAGATAGTGACTTTAAATCAATAATAGATGATAATTGTTTGTATATAGATAAAACAGAATTTATAAAGCATATAATAGATTGTAAATCAAGAGTAACATTAATAACAAGACCAAGAAGATTTGGAAAGACATTAAATATGAGTACATTAAACTATTTTTTTAATATAAATGAAAAAGAAAATAGTTATCTATTTAAAGATAAAAAAATAATGAAAGAAGGAGAAGAATATACATCAAAACAAAATGCATATCCAGTAATATATGTAAGTATGAATGGAATGAGCAGTCCAACTTATGAGAAAATGTTATATAGTTTTAAGGAAGTGTTATATGAAGTATATTTAAAACATATATATTTATTAGAAAGTAAAAAAATATATGAATTTGAAAAAGAGTATATTAATGACATATTATATAGTAGAATTAGTGATAATGTATTAGAAATGAGTATAAGAAAATTATCAGAAATGTTATATAGACATTTTAGAAGAAAACCAATATTATTGTTAGATGAGTATGATGTGCCAATACAAAATGCATATGTATATGGATATTATGAAGAAGCCATAGGATTTTTTAAATCATTTTATGGAAGGACGTTTAAAGATAATCCAAATTTAGAAAGAACAGTAATAACAGGAGTATCGAGAGTATCAAAAGAGAGTATATTTAGTCGGAGCAAATAATTTTAAAGTATATACAGTATTAGACAATGAATTTGAAAGTGATTTTGGAATAACAAAGGAAGAAATGGAAGAATTAATAGAAGAATATGAAATAAAAGATGAAAAAGAAGAAATAGCCAGATGGTATGATGGATACAGAATAGGAAATAGTGAAGGACTATATAATCCTTGGAGCATAATAAATTATTTAACAGATAGGAAGTTAGAACCATATTGGGTAAATACAAGTTCAAATGACATAATAAAAACGATATTAAGAAATAGTATAACAGTAAAGGAAAAAATAGAAAGGTTATTAAAAGGAGAAACCATAGAAGTACCAATAAATGAAGAAACAGTAATAGTAGGAATAGAAAATAATGAAGACAATATATGGGGATTAATGTTAGGAACAGGATATTTAAGACCAGAAGAAATAGAAATAAGAAATGGAAAAAAAGTAGGAAAAGTAAAATTACCAAATTATGAAATAAAATGCTTATTTGAAGGAATAATAAGTGATTGGTTTTTAAATAAAGTAATAGGAAATGATTTAAGAAGTATACTAAATAGTTTAATAACGCTAGATATAAAAGAATATAAAATAAAATTTAAAGAATTAGTAGAAAGTATGTTTAGTTATATGGACGTAGGGAAAGACACAGCCGAAAATTTTTATCATGCATTTGTATTGGGAATGTTAGTAGGATTAAAAGATAGATATTATATAAAATCAAATAGAGAGTCAGGAAGAGGAAGATATGATGTAATGTTAGAACCAAAAGATAAAAAAGAAAATAGTTTTATAATGGAATTTAAAGTATACGAAAAAGATGATGAAAAGACAATAGAAGAGACAATAGAAAATGCCAAAAAGCAGATAGAAGAAAAAGGATATGAAGCAGAATTACAAGAAAGAGGTTGTACAAAAATAACAAAAATGGTGTATGCATTTAAAGGAAAAGATGTGAAGATGGAAGTATATTAAGGCTGTATTTTCTATTAAAAGAGAGCATTAAAGCTAGTTTTCCCTAAGAAAAAATCGAAAAAAGCATAATTTTGTAATATAAATTTAACAATAAAATAAAAAGAGTGTAAAAAAAGAGCGTATTAAGGTTCCGTAAAGGGCTAGAGGGCTCTTTCTTTTTTGCCAAATTTTGATGGTTGAAAGTGTGTTTTATATATATTAGAATTTAATTAATAAATAATACAGTAATAATTTCTTAAGATGTTATTGTGAATATATTGTTAATATAGTTTTTAACTGTTAGTGAAAAAATATATATGTACAAAAAGAATAAATTATGAAAATATCTTAAGAGTTAGTAGAAAGGGAAGATATTATGAGAAGAGAGAAAAAAATAATAAAGAATAATAGCAAGTCTGAAAGCCTTATGGCTGTAGAGAGAGAGAGAGAGAGAGAGAGAGAGAGTATTATCTAGAAAACGGTGATAATTTAAAATCTCCTCCGTTGCAAGGTAAGACATTAAGAAAGATAAGAAACAGAGTTAGTGTAAATGATAAACACTATACAAGTGAGCAAAAGAAGGAGATTTTAAAAATGATTGAA
This sequence comes from uncultured Clostridia bacterium, assembly GCA_947628835.1. Taxonomy (GTDB): domain Bacteria; phylum Bacillota; class Clostridia; order TANB77; family CAG-508; genus CAG-269. The sequence continues at coordinate 13,802 of CANRBL010000028.1, forward strand.
AATAGAGAAAAAGAGAATATATGGAATAGATTAAAAAGTAAATTTCAAAGAGATGATAATGGAAGAATAATAGTGCCAAGTAGACCAGCATATGCAATAATATTTTTACTATTATTAGTAGTAATAGGAGCAAATATAATGCTTTATAGAAAAGTATATGCAGAAACTGAATATATAACAATAAGTGCAGATTCAACAGAAGCAAGAAATACAAAAAGTAAATTACCATCATTAAATGGAAAAGAAACTGGACCAATAACGATTGAAATTAAATATGAACAGGGAAGTTATTTAGAACAATATAGTCATGGTACACATAAATTTCAATATAGAATAAATGAAGATAATTGGATTGAAGTAAAAAATACACAAAGTTATGTTGAAGTAACTGAAAATTGTACAATAGAAGCTAGAATGATAGATAGTTCAGAAAATGTAATTTCACAAAAGGAATATCATATAACCAATGTAGATAATGATAAGCCAAATGCATTTGATTTTACAGTTGCATATAAAGCTGATTATGATAGAAATATAGTTACATTAAATGGGGAAATACAAAATAAAGAAGATGTAGGAGTAGCAGGGATAGAAAGATATGAATGGAGAATAAGTACAGATGGAGGTGCAACGTATGGACAGTGGAATTTAGTGGAATCTAATAAATTTACGACAGATATAAAAATAATGCAAGATATGACTGCAAAAATACAAGTAAAGGCAATAGATAGAGCAGGAAATGAAAGAATAGCAAGTTATACAAAAAAGATAGATGTATCTTTTGGAAATAGTATATTAGGATACATAGGGTCAATAAATAAATCTGGAACATATAACAGAGTGATAAATAATGTAAACTATAATTTTAATGTAATGTATACAGATAGTAGTAATTCTACATACGATGAAATTACAAATACATATACAGTAGAGAATAAAACATTAGGAAATTATGCACAAGGACAAATGGCAGTATTAAAGTGTCCAGGTAACTTAATAATAAAAGGTACATTAACTGTGCAAACAGGTAGTTTAGATGGATATGATGGATTAACGAAAGTAAAAGGTTTGTTAGTTTATGCAGATGGAGATATAACAAATCAAGGAACAGTATCCATGACAGCAAGAGGAACATATGATACTGCAGGGGAAAATGTATATTTATATAAAAATAGTAATGGAACTTATGAATATGTTCCTGCAGAAGGGGCAGAAGGAGCGATAGCTACATGGACTTGGAAACAAAGTAGTAATACATACTCACATGCAGGAAGTACTACTAGTAAGGGAGTATTACAAACGAGCCAAATTTATAATGGAAATTCTGGTACTGCAAGAAAAACAGGAGGAGGAGGCTCAGGAGGAGCTGAAAAGGGAAATTGTTGTAATAAAGAAAAACATACTGCTACTTCTGGTTCTGGAGGAAGAGGAACATCATATTCTGGAGGTGCCGGTGGAGGTGGAGTATATACAAAATTAGCAGATACGGATAATGATGTAGGAACTGCTGGCTCTGGTTCAGATAGAGGTGGAGCAGGAGGAAATGGAAAATCAAACAGGGATAATTATGCAGATGGTGGAGTAGGTAATCCAGGTGGAAAATCATATAAGAAAACAACGGAAGGCGAAAGAAATAATACTGGAACTGGTGGACTTTTGATAATGTATGGAAATAATATAATTAATAGTGGAACTATATCTGCAAATGGTGTTGATAGTAAGTCATATTCTTTTTCTGGAGGTGGTGCGTCAGGAGGAGGATCAATAAATATCTTTTATAAAGAAAATTTAACAAAAGGAAATGTAACTGCCAAAGGAGGATGGGGAAGATATGCAGGAAGTGGAGGCGATGGATGTATAACGACAACACAAATATCAGGAATGACAGGAGCAGATGTAAATATTACAAATGATACAGTTAATTCAAGCATAGAAGTAACAAAATTAGATAGATTTGGAAAAGTAGTTGTAGGACAAAATTTAACAATAAATGATCAAACAAAACAAACAGATCAAAATGGAACAGTAGTAATAACAAATTTTACACAAACAGGAGATATAAATTTACCAATAATAGATGGACAGAAAACGTATAATGTATCATTTACAAGAGATGGAACAGGAAAAGTAACTAATGAGATAGCACAGAATAGTAATGGTAATGTAAAAGTAGAAGTAGATAATGATAATAGAATAGTAAAAGTAATAATACAAGAGCAAGATTATAAAATAAAAATAATAAATGAAAGTACAGCAGATGGAAGTAGAATAGAGGGAACAGAATTTGATGTAAGATTAACATATAATAAAAATGGAACTGATGAAATATTATATAGTCCAGAGGTTGGAAATAATAGAAGAATTGTATCAAATCCAGATGAATATTTAGTAACAAATAATAATGGAGAAATAGAGTTACAGAGAATAGAAGAACTTTCAGGAGAAATAAAGATTTTTGTATCACAAATATCGGTACCAAGTAATTATAATTTAGATGTAATAAATAGTACAGTGGAATTGACAATTAATTTAGATTTATTGGATAGTACTACAGGTAGTTTGGATTTATCACAGATAAGTGGATTAGTTCAAGCAAATTCAACATATGTCAATTCACTATCAGTAGAATTTGAAGAGAATACAAAAACGATAATAATAAGAAAGAAAAATGTACCAAAAACAACATTAAGTATAAAAAAATTATCAGTAACAAAGTCAAGTAAAAATTTATGGACATTAGAAGGAGGAATAAATGATGCAGTATATGAAATAGCAACATATGAAAATGAAATACAAAAAACAGAAGGAGAAGCAAGGACGCAAACTCAAGATGGAGTAGATGGAATAGCAAAAGTAACATTAGAAGATGAAGTAAATAGAGTAGAGGTTACTGAAAAAGATTCAGGAATAGTAGGTGGAAAGCCAGATGATATAACATATACAATAGAAAAAGAAGTAAGTGAAACAGGAAGATTAAGCATAAAATTTTCAAGTATAAATAGTAGTGGAACAAAAACAGAAAAAGAATTAACATATGTAAAAACAGAAGGGACAGGAAATAAGGAAAAGGAAAAATGGCAAATAAAGACTACGGTAACAGATATGCGAGGAGGAATAATAAATTCAAAAACAGTATCAAAATGGTATAAAACAAATGTAGAAGCAACAAAGAAGATGAAAGAATTAAAAATAGGAAATGTTGCCGTATATTTAGATGGAGGAGATATAAGAGTAGTATATTTGTTTAATGTATATAAATTAAATATGATAGTAAATTGGCAATTAAAAAATGAAGCAACAGAAAAAACAGTAGAAAAAGATACAGAATATAAAATAGAAGATAATACATATGTACAATATTTGAGTCACTATAATACATCATGGTTAAAAATGAGTATAAAGAAACAAAGTTTTTTAAAGACAAATGTAAATGCATATGGATCATTGGCACAACAAAAATGGAAGAATACAGTATCAAATGGAAGGTCAAGGATGTATGCAAGAGGAACAATAAATGGAAATATATCAGAAAGTTATATAGGATTAGGAAATGGAACACTAGTATTAAAACAAGGAAATAAAGTAACATCTGATAATGTAGTAGGAATAACGAATGCAGTAGTGCCATATATAATAACTCAGACATCAGGAAGATATGCAGGGTCAGCATCTAATGGGTATAATACATATAACGTAAATTTGGTTAAATATAAAGGATCAATGGCAGAGGGATATATGGGAGATAAAATATCAAAGAAATTATTAACATCTTCATATAATGAAGGAAAGACAGAAATATATTTAGGATTAAATAAAGACGGGACACCAGAAAATTTAGTAGTAATAAGCAGAAAAGTATTAGGATATAAATATAGTGAAAAAGGAAATAAAACAAAAAATAAAGTATCAATAGTAAGTACATTTGGATATGATAAAGAGACAGGAAAATTTAAAGCAGTAGACAGTGTAGAGCAAGACACAGTAGTAAAAAAGGTTACAAGTTCAAAAACAGGAACATATGGATATAGAGTATACACATATGATAAATCTATAGGTAAACTAAAAACGGTATCAGGAATGTATCCATATGATTATAAATATGCAAATGGAAATGTAGCATATAAAGCAAATAAAAAAGGAGTATTAAAACCAGTAAAAACTCAGATACCAATAGAAAAAGAATATGATGTACAATATAATAACAAAGGTAAAAAAGAATTAGTAACATCAAGAGATGTACAAACAGTAAAATATGATAATGAAGGAAAAATAGAAGAAATAATACCAATAACCAAAGTTTATGATAAAGAAGGAAATGAAGTAAAAGTCAATAATTTAATAGTAGCATTTAATAATGATGGAAGTTTACAAGTAGAAGAGCCAAGTACAGCAACAAATAGAGCAACAATAAAAATAGAAAATGTAGAAGAAAGTGATATGTCATTTAATCAAGTAAGTAAGGGAGAAGGAAGATATGTATACATACAAAATAAATATAAAGACAATGTATATGTATCATTATATCCAAATGCAGATGGAACATATACAAACTATATATTAAAAAATGGAATATATGAAGCACAGACGACGGAAGTAAGTCAATATGAAACAGACTTAGATGGAAAATTATGGACATATGATGTAAAACATGCAAAAGAAAAAACAAAAAATGGATTCTCAAAAGGGACAGGAGCATATATAAAAAGAAAGAATGAGAACGTATATGAAAGAATCAAGACAAATGGATATGACTTAAAAATGGCAGAAATACAATTTAAAGAGAATATGCAAGGAAATTATATATATATACCAAGTAAAGATGAATATATGAACTTAGAAGATGATGCAAATTATAAATATACGTATTATGCAAAAAAGAATGAGAAATATGAAATAACAAAAATAGAAAAAGAGGAATTAGAATATAAAGTAAATGAAAACGGAAAAATACAAATGTATTTAGAAGAAAATGAAAAAACAGCAATAACAGAAGAAAATATGGCTGGAAAATATGTATATAATATAAAAACAAAAAAATATGTAGAAATAGAAAATATTTTATATGAAAAAGAAATAGCAAATGATTATGCAGTAAGTGATACAATAGATACGAGTGTAAATTTAAATCAATATTATAGACTAGTGTTAAAAAATGTAGATGCAACAAATCAGAATATAGGAATAGGAAATGCAAAATTTAATATAAAAGAAGAAGCAACAGACGGAACATATATGAGATACTTACAAATGAAGACAATAGCAAGTGATAAAAAAATAAAGATTGACGGAATATTAAGAATAGATGAAATAAAAGGAATATTAGGAAAGGTATATAAAAGAAATAAATATTCAAATACAGGAGTAAATAATGGAATAATAAGATTAAATGAACAAAAAACAAGTGGACAGTGGAAGATATTAAAAGATTCAAAATATTTACTATTAATAAAGAATAAAAGAAATGTAAATAGGATAACACCAGATGGACCATATTATGCAAAGACAACAGAATATTATGATGGAATCCCATTAACAGGAACAGGAAAAGTAAAATTAACAATAGAGCAAACAAAAGCAGGAAAGGGATATATAAAATTACAAGCACCAATAATAGTAACATTTGAAAGAAAAATAAATGAAAAAGGAAAATTAGAAATAGATACAAATACAATAGAATTAGATGAAACAACAAGAGAAGCAGGAATACAAGTTGATTTTAAAGCAAATGATAGTTTAACCCCAACAACAACAGGAAATCAAATAGAAGAAGAACCTTCAGGAACAACATTGTTAACAGGAGATACAATGCAAAATACAATAGAAATAACAGTAAAACAAGAACCAACAACAAGATTAGTAATAGAAAAGGTAGATGAAGAGGATAAAACGACAAAAATAAATGGAATGAAATTTAATATAACAGAAGTAAATGAAGATGGATCAAATGCAGATACGACATTGAATAATGTAAAAGGAATAACAACAGGGGAAGCAACAGATGGAATAGCAGTATTAGGGTTTGATGAGTTAACATCAATAGGAGTATATCATTATTTTAAAATACAAGAAACGGGAAGTAAAAATTCATCATATAAAGAAGATAGTACACCAATATATATAAGAGTAAAATTTGCAATGACACAAACAGAAAAGAAACAAAAAGAATTAACAATAGAGGAATGGAATTTAGTAACATTTGACTTAAATGGAAGATTAACACAAACAGAAACAACAATAGGAAGAGCAACGAGACAACCAAATTCAAATTTAAAACAAATGGTAATACAGGTAACAAATGAGCCAACATTTCCAAGAATACAATTAAATATAGATAAAGTAGATGCGGAAACGCAAGAAAAATTAGTAGGAGCATTATTTGATGTAGAAGCAATACAAACGCAAGATGAAAATTATCAAGAAGTAACAGAAGATAATAGGATAGTTAAAAAAGGAATAGTAGCAAATCAATTAACACAATTAGCAATAGGTGAAGGAACATGGCAAATAAAAATAACAGAAACACAAGCTCCACAAGGTTATGAATTAGAAAAATTACCAATGTATATAACGGTGAGAAGAGAAAAAGAGAGTATTACAGTAATAGATGCACAAGTATCAGAAACATTACAGAGTCAAATAAGTAAATTTGTTGAGGATTTAAAAAAGTATGAACTAAATGTGATGGTAGCAAATGAAAAACAAATCACAATGGATTTACAAAAAGTAGATTCGCTAACAGGAAAAATAGTGCAAGGAGCAAAATACAAATTAATAGATATGGAAAACAATAATGAATATGACCTAGAAATAGGTCAAGGAGGAATAGGAAGTATAAAATTCCCAAATAAAGGAGCAGGAGTACATGAATTTAAAATAAAAGAAGTACAAGCAGCTCCAGGGTATAAGATATCAGATGAAGAATTAATAATAAAAGTAACATATGGAAAATTAAATAATGATGCAATATTAGATATAGGAGACGAAGATTTTGATGAAGATTGTACATGTGGATGTGATGAATGCGAAGGATATGATTGTATAGGATGTAAATGTGGAAGATGTACTTGTGAAGATAATGATAATTCAGAAGAATTTGAAAATGAAGATTTAGAAGGAGATGATCAAGATTCAGAATATACAGATGGAGACGATGAAGAAGGAGAGGACGACACACAAAGGATAGAAGATGAGGAAAATGAGCAACAAGGTTGTGAATGTAATTGCGATAATTGCGATGGATTAGAATGTAGTGGATGTGAATGTAAAAACTGTATATATGAAAATGAAGAAGAATGTGAATGTGGATGTGAGCAATGTGATGGATATGAATGTGAAGGATGTAATTGTGAAGATTGTATATGTGAAGAAAAAGATGAAGAATGTGTGTGTGGATGTGAAGAATGTGATGGATATGAATGTGAAGGATGTAATTGCGGAAATTGTACATGTGAAGACAATGCCATAGTAATAGACGATGAAGAAGATGATGATAATCCAGATGAGCCATATATAAATAATTTAAAAAGAGTAAGAATAACAAATGTGGAAATAGTACAATCAGGATTAGGATATAAAGAACATAGTTTTACACAAAATACAATATCAATAAAGGTAAGTGATGAAAAAGAAAATGCAGGAGAATATGAAATAGAGATAGAGAAAGAAGATGAAGAAGACGGGGAAATAAAATTAGATGGAGCAAAATATGAAATATATACAGAAATAGAAGGAAAAGAATACCAAGTAGGAGAAGTAACAACAGGACAAAATGGAGAAGCAAATATAGAAAAAATAACAGTACCAGAAGTAGAAAAATTATATACATACACATTAAAAGAAACCGAAGCCCCAAATGGATATAAAATAGGTGAAGACATAAAAATAGAAGTAAAATTTGAAAAAGTAAATGATCAACAAAATCAAGGAGTAGAACAAAATGGACAAGCAAAAGTAAAAATAAAAGAATCTAAGATAACCCAAGGAGACAAAATAATAACACCAGAAATAGATGGAAATAAACTAAAAATAAAGGTAAAAGATAAACTAGAAGAAGGAAGATATAACTTAGTAATAGAGAAAGTAGACAATCAAACAGAAGAAATGTTTTTAGCAAATGCAAGGTATAAGGTAAGTTCTGATGAAGAAATAATAGGAGAACAAGAAGTAACAACAGATGAAAAAGGAAGAATAAACTTGACAGGATTAGAAATACCACAAGTAGCAGGAAAATATACATATACATTTGAAGAATTGGAAGCACCAAAAGGATATAAAAAAGGTGGAAAAGTAAAAGTACAAATAATAGTAGAAGAAGTAGTAGAGCAAGGAGATAGTAGTCAACCTGGTATGACAGATCCAACAAGTCCAGGAACTCAAGTAAGTCCACAAGCTTCAGAACCAAAGAAAATGTACAAAATAGCGAAAGCAGAAGTAATAGCAGGACAAGCAGAGGCAGTAATAGGGACAGAAGAAGAATATGTAGGAATAAAAATAAAAGATGAAGAAGAATATGAAGATAGATATGAGTTAGAAATAGAAAAAGTAGATAGTGAAAATGAAGAGATAAAACTAGAAGGAGCAAAATACGAAATAAAGGTAAAAGCA
>CANRBL010000029.1 GCA_947628835.1 uncultured Clostridia bacterium
TTCGTTTTTCCAATCACATTCGTCATTCCATTCAAATTCTTATATTTCAATGCTTTTAAAACTATTTTTATATAAAAACATTAACCAGTAACTATCAATTCAGTAAGAGTTACATAATCTAATAACAAAGTTAAATTATAGGATAAGAGTTGCTATTTTTTTGTAACTATAGTAAAATAGTAATTAATAAGAAAGTAGAAATATTAGGAGGAGAAGATGATAAAGTTACCATATGGAATAAGTAATTACGAAAGTATTGTTGAAGATGGATATCTTTATGTAGACAAGACAAGGTATATAGAGAAATTAGAGGAATTATCAGATAAAAGTATAATGTATTTAAGACCAAGAAAATTTGGAAAAACACTATTTACATCAGTCATAGAGCATTATTATGACATAAAAGAAAAAGAAAAATTTAATAAACTATTTGGTAATACATATATAGGAAAAAATCCTACAAAATTAAAAAATAGCTATTATATATTAAGATTTAATTTTTCAGGAATAGACACAGAAAATGTAGAAAGTACAATAAGAGGATTTAGAAATAAAACAGCAACAGCAATGCAAAGTTTTGCAAACAAATATAATTTAGAGATAAATATAGATGATGAAAAAGATGCTGAAATAAATTTAGATAAAGTATTAAAAAAGGTAAATGAGATAGGAGAAAAAGTATATGTAATTATAGATGAATATGACCACTTTGCAAATGAGTTACTAGGATTTGACACGTCAAGTTTTAAAGATTTGATAAGTAAAAATGGAAAAGTAAGAAAATTTTATGAAATATTAAAGGAAGGAACAGAAACAGTAGTAGATAGAATATTTATAACAGGCGTAGCACCAATAACATTAGACAGTTTAACAAGTGGATTTAATATAGGAGCAGATATAAGTCAAGATGTAAGATTTAATGAAATGATTGGATTTACACAAGAAGAAGTAAAATGGATAATGGAGAAGGAGAAAATTGAAGAAAAAGAGGAATTACTACCAATAATAAAAGAAAATTATGATGGATATATGTTCTCAAAAAAAGCACAGGAAAAAATATATAATTCAAATATGACATTATATTTTTTTAAAGAATATATACCTTTTAATCAAATACCAGACAAATTAATGGATGTAAACATAGCAAGTGATTACAGTAAATTAGAAAAAATGATAAATTTATATAATGGAGAAAATAAAGAAGAAATAATACAAAAGACAATAGCAGGAGAAACAATAACAAGTGAAATAACTCAGAAATTCAATCCAGCAAAAGAATTTAGTGAGCAAGATTTTATATCAATCTTATATTATTTAGGATATTTAACAATAAAAGAAAATAGTATATTAAAACCAGAATTAGTTATACCCAATACCACAATGAAAGAACTATATTCAGATTACTTTTTAAAAATGGTTTCTCAAAAAGCAGAATTAGAAATAGGAGAAAGCAAGAAAAATGAGGCATTAACGGAATTGGCTTTAAATGGAAAAATAGACAAAACTATAGATATATTAGGAATGTATATGAAAAATTTATCAAATAGAGATTACATAAAATTTGATGAAAAATATATAAAATTAATATTTTATTGTTTGGCAATGGATATGGGAATATATCGAGTAAAATCTGAAATGGAAATAGAAGGAGAGTATCCAGATATACTATTAATTCCAAAACAAAATAAGGATAAATTATATGAAATAATGATAGAATTTAAATATATTAAAAAAGAAGAATATGAAAAACAAGGAGAAAAAATATTAAAAGAAAAACAAAAAGAAGCAGAAACACAAATAAAAAGATATAGTGAAAAAGAAGAATTTAAAAGGGAAAAATTATTAAGAAAATATACAATAGTAGCAGTAAAAGAAAAATTATTTGTCAAAGAAATAATTTAAAAATATTAAAAAAACTATTGACAAAATGAAAAAAAAAGTGTAAAGTATAATAGCATTACAAATTAAGGAGTAGTTTTATGGAAAAGAAAATTGAAATAAGTATGTTGTGCCAATTATATGGAAAACTATTAACAGATAAACAATTAGAATTTCTAGATGACTACTATAATAACGACTTATCTTTATCAGAAATTGCAGAAAATAATGATATTACAAGACAAGCTGTTAGAGATATTATAAAAAAGGGGGAAAATAAACTTTTCGAATATGAAGAAAAGCTTTCATTTATGAAAAAGACGTTGAAACAAGAACAAAAAATACAACAAGTATTATTAAAATTAACAAAAATAGAAAAAAATTCTTCAGATAAACAAGTAGCAAATATATTAGACAGTATAAGAAAAGAATTAAATTGTTTATTATAAGTAAATAGGGAGGAAATATGGCCTTTGAAGGATTATCGTCAAGACTTCAAGAAATAACAAGAAAAATAAGAGGAAAAGCAAGAATTACAGAAACAGATTTAAAAGAAATGTTAAGAGAAGTAAAACTAGCATTACTTGAAGCTGATGTAAATTATAAAATTGTAAAAGAATTTATTGAAACAATAAGTGAAAAAGCCTTAGGTCAAGATGTACTAAAATCTTTAACACCAGGACAGCAAGTAGTAAAAATTGTAAAAGATGAAATGATTGAATTACTAGGAGGAACAGAAAGTAATATAAACCTTACACCAAATCCACCAAGTATAATAATGATGGTTGGTTTACAAGGTTCAGGAAAAACAACGACATCTGCAAAACTTGCAAATTTGTTACGAAAACAAGGTAAAAAACCATTACTTGTAGCATGTGATATATACAGACCAGCAGCAATAAAACAATTACAGGTAGTTGGTGCACAATTAAATATACCAGTATATAGTAATGAACAATCTAAAGATGTAGTACAAATAGCAAAACAAGCATTAAATACAGCAATAGCAAAATTAAATGATGTAGTAATATTAGATACAGCAGGAAGACTACATATAGATGAAGAATTAATGAATGAATTAAAAAATCTAAAAACTAGTATAAAACCACATGAAATATTATTAGTAGTTGATAGTATGACAGGACAAGATGCAGTAAATGTAGCAGAAAAATTCAATGAAGCTTTAGGAATTGACGGAATAGTTTTAACAAAATTAGATGGTGATACTAGAGGAGGAGCTGCACTTTCTGTAAAGAAGGTAACGGGAAGACCAATAAAATTTGTTGGAACAGGTGAAAAGTTAAATGAATTAGAAGTTTTTCATCCAGACAGAATGACTTCAAGAATATTAGGAATGGGAGATATGTTATCTGTCATAGAAAAAGCAGAAGAAGCATTTAGTCAGGAAGAAGCAGAAAAAATTGAAAAACAATTACGAAAAAAAGAATTAGATTTAGATGATTATTTAGTTCAGATAAGACAAGTAAAGAAAATGGGTTCATTTTCATCACTATTAAAATTAATACCAGGAATGAATAAAATAAAAGACTTAAAGGTAGATGATAAAGAATTTAATAGAATAGAAGCAATAATTTGTTCAATGACGCAAAAAGAAAAAAGAAATCCGAAAATCTTGAATGCTAGTCGTAGACAAAGAATAGCAAAAGGTAGTGGAACAACAGTACAAGAGATAAACCAATTTATGAAATCTTTTGAGATGACACAAAAAATGATGAAAGAAATGAAAAAAGGTGGAAAATTAAAGAAAATGATGAACAGTATGACTGAAGAAGATTTGAATAATTTTAAATTTTAAAATAACATTGTTAATAATTATAAACATAAATTTTATGTTATTATTAAATATATAATAAAGAAGATGGATTAGCATCAACTTAAAAATGAAAGAGGAGGTGAAAAAGTTGGTAAAAATAAGACTACAAAGACAGGGTAAAAAGAAAAATCCTTTTTATCATATAGTAGTTGCGGATTCTCGTTCTCCAAGGGATGGGAAAATAATAGAAAAGATAGGTTCTTTTGATCCAATGGTTGAACCATCTAAAATAGAAATTAATAAAGAAAAATTGGATAAATGGTTAAAAAATGGCGCAAAGCCAACCGATACTGTAAAAGCTTTAATTGCAAAAGCATAAAAAGCATAATCAATTATTTGTATATAATCGATAATATTAAAATTGGAAAGCAATTAGTCTTCAATATGAAAATAGTAATTTGCTTACAAAAATAGAAAAATGAAAATAAAAATAAATTTAGGAGGAATAAAAAATGAGAGATATATTACAAACAATAATAGAAAATTTAGTAGAAAATAAGGAAGCAATCGAAATCAAACAAGTAGAAGGAGAAAAATCAGTAGTATTTGAAGTAAAAGTAGCAGAAAGTGATATGGGAAAAATAATAGGAAAAGAAGGAAGACTTGCAAAAGCAATTAGAACTGTTATAAAAGCAGTAGCAAGCAAAGAACAAAAAAGAGTAACAGTAGAATTTATTGGATAATTGAGGTAATAAATGTTACAAGAATTATTAGAAGTTGGTCAAATAGTAAATGCATTTGGAGTAAAAGGTTTTGTTAAAGTAGTGCCATTTACAGATGATATTCACAGATTTGACAAATTAAAAAATGTATATATTGTTACCAAAAAAAATAAAGAAGAAAAAGAAATAGAAGAAGTAAAATATCATAAAAATATGGTACTAATTAAATTTGTTGGTATAGATGATATGGATGAAGCTTTGAAATTAAAAGAATCATATATAAAAATTGAAAGAAAAGACAGTATTCCATTACCTAAAGATACATATTTTATAGTTGATTTAATAGGGGTAGATGTTTATACAGATGACAACAAAAAATTAGGTATATTAGAAGATATTTTTAATACAGGAAGTAATGATATATATGTTGTTAAAGATGAATTAGGAAAGCAAATTTTATTACCTGCTATATCAGAAGTAATAAAAAATATTGATATGCAAAATAAAAAAATAATAGTTCATCTAATCAATGGATTGGTGTAATGGAGGAAAAAATGAAATTTGATGTTTTGACGCTTTTTCCAGAAATGTTTGAACCAGTAAAACAAAGTATTATAGGAAGAGCACAAGAAAAAAAACTAATAGATATTAATTTAATTAATATTAGGGATTTTTCTAAAGATAAACATAAAAAAGTAGATGATACTCCATATGGTGGTGGTGCAGGAATGGTAATGAGAGCTGATGTTGTATATGATGCATATCAGTCAGTTAAAAATAAAAATTCCAAAGTTATATATATGTCACCACAGGGTAAGGTATTAAACCAAAAAATAATTGAAAATTTAAGCAATGAAGAACATTTAATTATTCTTTGTGGACACTATGAAGGAATAGATCAAAGAGTAATTGAAGAAATTGATTGTCAAGAAATATCTATAGGAGATTATGTTTTAACTGGAGGAGAAATTCCTGCAATGGTTCTTATAGATTCTGTAAGTAGATATGTAGAAGGAGTTTTAAATAAGGATTCCATAGATGAAGAGTCTTTTTCTAAAGGATTACTTGAGTATCCTCAATATACAAGACCAAAAGAGTTTAGAAAAAGGCAAGTTCCAGATATACTACTATCTGGAAATCATGAAAATATAAAAAAATGGAGAAGAAGAGAAGCTTTAAAAAATACATATCAAAAAAGGCCATTATTACTAGAAAGTATTGATTTATCAGATGAAGATAAAGAATATTTAAGTAGTATGGAAAGTAAATGAAGTGCTTTAAAGAAGCACCGCTCAATATAGGGAGGTTAATTTATTAATGGATATTATAAAGGCTATTGAACATGAACAATTAAAGTCAAAAATACCTGATTTAAAGGTTGGTAATACAGTTAGAGTGCATGTTCGTATAAAAGAAGGAAATAAAGAAAGAATCCAAGTATTTGAAGGAATTATAATAAAAAAACAAGGTGGAGGATTAAATGAAACATTTACAGTAAGAAAAATTTCTTACGGAGTAGGAGTTGAAAAAACATTTTTAATTCATTCACCACTAGTTGAAAAAGTAGAACTTGTTAGAGTTGGAAAAGCTAGAAGAGCTAAATTATATTATTTAAGAAATAGAGTTGGAAAAGCAGCTAAAACTAAGGAAATGATAGGAGCAAGAATTGAAAACAAAGAAATAATTTTGAAAGATGATGGAAATGTAGAAGAAAATACTTCTGCTCCAGAAGAAGCACCAGCTATAGAAACTACAGAAGTTGTAAAACAAGAAGTAGTAGATACTGTAAAAGAAGAAAAAGTAGAAACTGTAGAAGCAGTGGAAACACCAGAAACAACAGAAGCTGATGAAAGCAAAGAAAATGTTAAAAATAAAGAAGCTGTTGAAAATAAAGATACAACTAAAGTTGATGATACTGATAAAAAAAGTAAAGAAACAATAGCAGAGGAATAAAACTCATTGCACATTATAGGGAGGTTATTTTTAAACTTTCCTATAATGTAAATAAATATTTTGTATATATAGATATGCCGATGTGGCGGAATTGGTAGACGCACTGGACTCAAAATCCAGCGGGAAACCATGTGGGTTCGAGTCCCACCATCGGTACCACAATGCAATCGGTCAAAATGGTCGATTGCTTTTTATTTAAGATACTGAAATTTATGCATATTCACAAAATATTGAAATCATAACAAATAATTACATAATTATTTACTATATATATGAATTGGAGGTTTGAAATGAAAATAGAATATCCACCTTATACAATAACTGACAAAATGTTAAATTTAGCAACAAAAATAATGGAGAAAATTGGAGAAGCTAATTATTTGGAAAGTTTAAATAGATACCCAGAGTTAAGAAGAAAAACAAGAATTAAATCAATTATGTATTTTTACTTGTCCACCACATACAATGGTTCCTATTCTTATGGATAACCTATTTAATTGGATGAATAAAGCAAAAGAAAATGTTAATCCTATTTTATCTTCTATATTCCATTATGAATTTGTATTTATACATCCTTTTTCAGATGGAAATGGAAGAACAGCAAGGCTTTGGCAAACAGCAATACTTGCTCATTGGAAAGAATTATTTAAATACATTCCTATTGAAAGCATAATTAGGAAACACCAAGAAGGCTATTATACTGCAATTCAAAATTGTAATAATGTAGGAAATTCAAATGAATTTATAGAATTTATGCTTGAAGTTATTGATGAGGCTATTGATGATATGATTGTAAAGCAACAAGAAACTACCCAAGAAACTACCCTAAAAACTACCCAAGAAAATTTGACAAACACACAAATAAAAATATTAGAACTAATTAAGGAGAATCAGTGATTATGAGAGATATAATAATTATAACTGGAGGAGCAAATGGTTTAGGACTAGAATTAACCAAACAATCAATGCAAAAAGGCTTCTTTGTTTGTAATATAGATAGAGATATTGAAAAAATGAATAAATTAAATGAGATATATAAAGAAAGCTATAAAGGATTTATTGGAGATATATCTAATGAAGAGTTTGTAAAAGATACGATTAAAGAAATTTCAATGATTGGAAATATTAAGATATTAGTAAATAATGCAGGAGAGCCATCATTCAAATTGCCAATTGATTATAAAGATACAGATATTGAAAAATGTTTTAAAGGATTAAAAGGGATGATAATTTGTTCTACCGAAACATTAAAAGTTAAAGAAGAAAAAGACTTAAAAATAGTAAATATAATGTCATCTGCAGCATTAAGAGGAAATAAACAAGAAGCAGTATATTGTGCAACTAAATGGGGAGAAAAAGGTTATACAGAGAGTTTAAAAGTAGCATATAAAGGTACAAGTGTTAAAGTAATTGGAGTATATCCAGGAGGAATAAATACAGAGTTTTACAAGAATAGTAGAGATTATGTGTCAATAGAAAAATCTAACTCTTTTATGAAACCAGAAGATGTAGCAAAAACAATTATGGATAATATAACAAATGATTGCAATTTGACAGTTGCTGATTTAATAATAGAAAGAAATTAAGATTATAAGCAGTATGGAGGAAACTAACAATGTAACAAAAATAACAATAAATGAGGAAGATTATGTTTAATACCACTAATGTAGACCCAAAGGTTACAAACACCATTAAAATTCAAGCATGTTCAGGAGAAATTTATAAGTGCCATTCTAAGAGTCGGATTGTCCGCATTGATAGATTTTCAATTTTAGCGACAGATATGTTGAATGTTTATGGAAAACCATCTGTAGATGGAAAAGAAATTGTAGTAAATGTCAAATAATTTTGATTTTTTGCAATCGACATAAAAGTGTGTTATAATTGATTTATGAATTTTAGGAATATTTCCTAAATTTAGAATCAGTTAGTGAGAAATAATAATTATTTAAATTTATTATAGAATCACTAATAAAACACAAACATCAATGAAAGGATAGGTAATCAAAATGAGCAAACGGATAAACTATATTGCAATTGCATTAACAACAAAATGTAATTGTAACTGTTTTTATTGCAAAGAAACAGGAGAAAGCATACTTCCTAGTATCAAAGGAACATGGGATTTTAATGATTTAAAGAAGGTTACAAGTATTGCTTATAGTGTGGGACTAACCACATTTCGCATTACAGGAGGAGAACCGACTATGGTTGAATATTTGCCAGAATTAATAAAATACATTATGAGTTTAGGCAATGACACAAAAATTCGGTTAAACACAAATGGTTACAACATAGAATACATCTTGGATATTCTTGAAATATATAGAGAAAGAATAGATGTTATGATTAGCGTTGATTCGTTAAATGAGTATGTAAACGATGTCCATTATCCAAAGTATTTATCATCAAAAACAGAAAAGATAACTAAAGAGTTGGTAAAGAAAAGAATCTCAACTAGATTTAATATCGTAGTAACAAAAACAAATTACTCTGAAGTAAAATCTCTAATAGATAAAGCTCTTGCTTTAGGAGTTAATGTTAAGATATTAGATTTAATTGTAAGAAATGAATATTTGGGAAATGGTAAGAAATTTCATGATGAAGATGCAGTAAACTTTGGAGTATCAATGTATCAAGAATTGAGCGGAGTAGAGGTCTATTTAAAAAGTATCTCGGCTAAGACTCAAGAAAAGCATTATGTTAGTAATGCAAATGGAATACCCATGAGTAGTTATTTTTTGGGTAACCAATGGGTTCAGGTAAAGGATTCTTCTAAAGGTGCAATGTATGCAAAAGAATGTAAAAATTGTTCTTTTTATAATACATGTTATGAGGGGGTATTTAGTCCGTTGCTTTCAGTAGGTGAGATTCTTCATATTTCTGGCTGTATGAATAATAAGTTGTATTATCAACTTAAAGGTAAGTCAGAAAAAGAAATTAGACGTTCTTTTGAAGAAATCCTAAAAATATTTGAAAGCATAGAATTAATATCTATTAAGTAATGGTGTTATGTAGGTGGAAAGTTAAGTTTTAGCTTTCCACCGAAAACTTTTTGATTTCTAAATCTACATTTTTTCTTTTTGTTCCTTCTTCGCTAATATTTTCAAAGAATTGCTTATCAGATGTAATAATATATTCACAAGCACAAAAGAAATAATAGAATTGCATAATGGTACAAATTGTGCTAAAAGTAATGATGAAAATATAGAATTTAAAATCATATTGAAAAAGTGATATAATAAAGTTTTGGTTGAAATTTTGCAAATATAATGTTATAATAAAATTGTCGAATTATACGAGTTAATGTAGAAAAGGGAAGAATAAAATGGAGAAAAAAAGAAAATTATTTTGTGAATATGGACCAATAGCATATAAAATATCATTATTTAAAGAAGCAAAAAAGAAAGATTTAATTGATTTAAAAAACGGCAAGAAATTTGCTAAACATAAGAGTAAAGAAAACTTTGAGTATATTTGGAAAGGCGATACAAAATTGTTACTTAGAAAATTACAAGGTGTAGATATGCAATTGCAAATAAATAAGATAAAAAATTTAGAACTAGCAAGTAAAAAAATAGATGGAATTATCGTATATCCAGGAGAAGAATTTTCATTTTGGAATTTAGTTGGAAATGCTACGAAAAGAAAAGGTTATTTAGAAGGATTAGTAATTAGTAATAGTAGAATGAAAAAAGGTGTAGGACGGAGGACTATGTCAAATGGCTAATATGATTCATTGGCTTGTATTGCATACACCTCTTATAGTTACAGAATTGCATCATCATTCAGATGCATTATTTCCAGATGTAAAAAGAAGAGTACCATTTGGAACAGGAACATCAATTAGTTATAAAGCACTAGACTATAGATTTAAGAATACAACCGAAAAACCAATTCAAATAAGAGTATGGCTAGATGATACATTTCTCTATGGAGAGATTAGAAGTACAGTTCCGTTAAATGAAAAATATAAAATTGTAGAAGAAGATAACCATTATGCAAAAGATAAAGATGGAATTTTTTATAGAAATAGTAAAGTATATAGAATAATTACTGATAAGAAAACAAATCAAGAAATAAAAAAGGAGTTAATATTAGATAATCATTCAAAAGTTATGTATGATTATGAACTAATACCAAAAGAAGAAATTAGGGTGTAAATATGATTTTAGATGATATATTAAAAATATTAAAAGAAAAATCAGAAGATAAAGCTTATACAATAAATAATGAAAGTTATTCTTATAAACAATTATATAAATTTGTATGTAATATATATCATTTTTTATTAAAAGAAAATAAAGAAAAAAGACCTATTATTGTGTATGGACACAAAGAAATGTATATGAAAGCAACATTTATTGCTTGTTCTTTAGCAGGAATGACATATATTCCTATAGACGAAAGCATACCAAATCAAAGAGTAGAACAAATTATAAAACAAGTAAATCCATCATTAAGTATTGGTAAAGATATTTCAAAAGAAGAAATTTATAAGATAATGAACAAAGAAGATTATAGTGAAATAAATAATATATATTTAAAACCAAATGATATCTATTATATTATTTTTACATCTGGAAGCACAGGAATTCCAAAAGGTGTAAAAGTAACCTATAAAAATTTAGATTCTTGTATAAAATGGTTAAAAAATATAATCAAAATAGATAAAGAGGTTATAATTAACCAAGCAAATTTCTCTTTTGATTTATCGGTTGCAGATTTATATTTGAGTTTAGTAAGTCAAAGTGAGCATTTTATTATAAACAATGATACTATGTTAGATTTTAATAAAATTTTTGAGCAATTAAAAAAAAGCAATGCAAATATTATGGTTGCTACACCGTCATTTATAGACTTGTTACTTTTAGATAAATCATTTAATAAAGAACTAATGCCAAAATTACATACAATTCTATTTTGTGGAGAAAAATTATTAAAATCGACTATAAGCAAATTATATTCGAGATTTAACAATATAAAAATTATAAATAGTTATGGACCAACAGAATGTACTTTTGCAGTTACAAGTTATGGTATAAACCGTTACATAGATAATGATGAAGATATACCTGTAGGAATTCCAAAAAAAGATGTAAAAATATACATTATAGATGAAAACAAAAATTTAATTGAAGATGAAAAAATTGGAGAAATATTAATTACAGGAGAAAGTGTTGCAGATGGATATTTGGGAAACATAAAAAATAATTCTTTTATTCAGTATAATGGTGCAAAGGGATATTTGACTGGAGATTTGGGATATATAAAAAATGGTATTTTATATTATAAAGAAAGAAAAGACAAACAAATAAAATTTAAGGGATATAGAATAGAACTTACAGATATTGAAAAGAATATACAAAAATTAAATTACATAGATAAAGTCATTGTATTAGCTAATAAAAATAAAGATAACAAAGTTATAAACATTGTAGCATTTGTAATATTAAAAGAAAATATAAGTAAAAGTGAATTAGAAATAAAGTATGATTTAAAAAAGGAAATTCCAGAATATATGTGTCCTAAAATAAAAATTGTAAGTAGTTTTCCATTAAATAAAAATGGAAAGTGTGATGAAAAAAAGCTTTTGGAGGAATTTTAAATGGAAGAAAGAATCATAGAAATTATTATAAAATTGACAAAATTTACAAAATTAAAAGAAAATAAAGATATAGACTTACTTGAAAATGAAATACTTGATTCTCTAGCATTTTTAGAATTAATTACTGCTTTAGAAGAAGAATTTAATGTAGAAGTACAGCCTACACAAGTTAATCCTAATACATGGAGAAGTGTTGAGAAGATTACCGAATTAGTCAAAAAACTTATGTGTAGTTAGGTTTGATAATGGAAAAGAAAGATTATTTTAACAAAAGAGAAAATAAATTTCGAAAAATGAGATGCAAATATTAACAAAATAGAATAAAAATTAATAAAAGTTATAATAAATAGTACACATTTTAAAAAAAGTATGCTAAAATGTATATACATTAGTGGAAAGGAATGTGATAAAATATGAATTATTCTAAAGAAATTGATAAAAAGTGGCAAGAAAAATGGAAAAAAGAAGATTTATATAAATTTGAAGAAAATAGTCAAAAGAAAAAATGTTATACACTAGAAATGTTTTCATATCCATCAGGAGCAAAATTACATTTAGGGCACTGGTTTAATTATGGACCATCAGACAGTTTTGCAAGATATAAAAGAATGAAAGGATACAATGTATTTCAGCCAATGGGATTTGATGCATTTGGACTTCCAGCAGAAAACTACGCAATAAAAACAGGAATACATCCAGAAGACTCAACAAGGAAAAACATAGAAACAATGAAAAGGCAATTAGAAGAAATGGGAGGAAGCTTTGACTGGGAGCATACAGTAGAAACATGTATGCCAGACTATTATAAATGGACACAATGGATATTTACGAAATTATATGAAGCAGGGTTAGCATACAAGAAAGAAGCACCTGTAAATTGGTGTGACAGTTGTAAAACCGTACTTGCAAATGAACAAGTAATAGATTGTAAATGTGAAAGATGTGGTTCAGTAGTACAAAGAAAAAAACTAGCACAATGGTTCTTTAAAATTACAGATTATGCAGAAGAATTAATACAAAAATTAGACGAATTAGATTGGCCAGAATCAACAAAAAAGGTGCAAATTAATTGGATTGGAAAATCATATGGAAGTGAAATTAAATTTGTAGGAGAAAATGGCAATTTTGAATTTAATGTATTTACTACAAGACCAGATACTGTAAATGGTGTTACTTATGTTGTTATAGCACCAGAAAGTAAGCTTGTTCAACAAATAACAACTAAAGAGCAAAAAGAGGCAGTAGATAAATATATACAAGAAACACTAAAATTAAATGAAATAGACAGACTATCAACAGAAAGAGAAAAAACAGGAGTATTTACAGGGGCATATGCAATAAATCCTATAAATGACCAGAAAGTTCCA
Source organism: uncultured Clostridia bacterium (assembly GCA_947628835.1). Taxonomy (GTDB): domain Bacteria; phylum Bacillota; class Clostridia; order TANB77; family CAG-508; genus CAG-269. The sequence goes on from CANRBL010000029.1 coordinate 13,303, forward strand.
ATATGGATAGCAGATTATGTATTAGAAGATTATGGTACAGGAGCGGTAATGGCAGTACCTGCACATGACGAGAGAGATTATAAATTTGCAACAAAATACAATTTGCCAATAGTAGAAGTAGTAAAAAGTAAAGATGGAAAAGAAACAAAATTACCATTTACAGAATATGGAATTTTAGTAAATAGTGGAAAATATGATGGTCTTTCTTCAGATGAAGCAAAAGTAAAAATTACAGAAGATTTAGCTAAAAGAGAAAAAGGAAAATCAACTGTAAATTATAGACTAAAAGACTGGTTAATTTCAAGACAAAGATATTGGGGAGCACCAATACCAATAATATATTGTGATAAATGTGGAACAGTAGCAGTACCAGAAAAAAATTTACCAGTATTACTTCCATATGATGTAGAGTTTAGACCAGATGGTGTATCACCACTTAAAAAATCAAAAGAATTTATGGAATGTAAATGTCCAAAATGTGGAGGAAAAGCAACTAGAGAAGCAGACACATTAGATACATTTGTATGTTCTTCATGGTATCAATTCAGATATCCTGATGCAAAAAATAAAGAAAAAGCATTTGATAAAGAAATAGTAAACAAAATGCTTCCAGTAGATGTGTATATTGGAGGAAAAGAACATGCAGCAATGCACCTAATATATGCAAGATTTATGACAAAGGCACTAAGAGATTTAGGATACTTAGATTTTGACGAACCATTTAAAAGACTAGTACATCAAGGATTAATACTAGGACCAGATGGAAATAAAATGAGTAAAAGTAAAGGAAACACAGTTGCTCCAGAAGAATATATTGAAAAATATGGTTCTGATGGATTTAGAATGTACTTAATGTTTGGGTTTGATTATAAAAAAGGTGGACCTTGGGATGAAAAAGGAATAGAATCAATTGCAAAATATTTTTCAAGAGTAGAAAAATTAATAGAAACAGCAGTAGAAGAAATAAAATCATCAAATAGTAAAAATGCTGAAATTGGTGCAAAAGAAAAAGACTTACTAAGAGTAAAAAATCAAACTATAAAGTCAATGGGAGAAGATATAGAAGAATTTCAATTTAATACAGCAATAGCTAGAGCAATGGAATTTTTAAACAAAATGAATGAATATGTAAAAGAAAGAGATAATATAAATAAAGAAGTATTTATAGATTGTGTAGAAACATATATAAAGTTATTAGCACCATTAGCACCTCATTTTGCAGAAGAACAATGGGAAAAATTAGGGCATACAACTTCAGTACATAAAGAAGAATGGCCTGAAATTAACGAAAAGCAAATGAATGGTGGATTTAAAGAAATACCAGTACAAGTTAATGGTAAATTAAAATTATGTGTTACAGTAGAAGCAGATTCTACGCCAGAAGAAATATTAAATGCTATAAAATCTAACGAGAAAGTACAAGAAATCTTTAAAACATACAATGTAAAAAAAGAAATATATGTGCCAGGAAAAATATATAATTTAGTTGCTGAAAAATAATACAAAACTATTGCAAATGTTTTTTGAGAATGCTATAATAAAAATAGATTTTTCTGTGTTTACAGTATTAAATGATAAGGAGGAATTTTAATGAAGAAAATATTAAAAATATCTTTAGTAATTGGTTTACTATTATTAATAAATATATCAAATGTAGAAGCTGTAGTATCATCTCAATTGGCAGATAAGTTATATTCAATGGGAGCTCGTTATGGATTAACGGCATCACACAAATTACAAATAGAAAGATATTTATCAGATTATCCTGTTACAGAGGAAGAAGCAAATGCAATAATTTCAAAAGCAAATGAAGCTATAGCAATAATGGAAGAATCAGGAATAACAGATATAAAACAATTATCATCAGCAGATAAAAATAAAATTGTTTCATTAGCAAATGAAGCAGCAAATATTGTAGGTGTAACTTTAAAATTTAATTCAGATTCTGTATCAGTATATAAAGATGGAAAATTAATAAATCAAATTACATCTGAAGCAGCAAGTGGAAAACTAGCATATACAGGAAATAACATATATAAAATATTAGTTGTTTCTTCAGTAGCCATTGCCCTTATAGCTATAATATATAATAAAGAAAAAAAGGCAAATGCGTAGAAATAAATTAAGTTATGTAGTAAAAGCAACTATTAGAGATATGATAGTTGCTTTATTAATTATGGTACTGTTAATATTCACTATAGATTTATTTTTAGGGCAAGAAATAAATTCAGTTTTTGGAATATTAAATACAGTAGCAATAAAAACAGAAAATAAAGAAGTAGTACAAAATATTCAAACAACATTAAATAAAGAAGAAAAGAAAATAATAAATTATCCAGAATATGGAACTCAATATGCAACAATAGAAATATCAAAAATAAATGTAAATTTACCAGTATATTATGGTGATACTCTAGAAATTTTAAAAAAGGGTGTTGGCCACTCTAGTGGAAGTTATTTTCCAGGAGAAGGTGGTTCAATAATATTTATGGGGCATAATTCTAAAAATGTATTTAGAAGATTTTCAGAATTAAAAATAGGAGACGAAATTAAAGTAACAACAACATATGGAGAATATAAATATAAAATATATGATATGCAAATAGTAGAAGAAGATGAAAGCTATAAATTACCAATAAAAAATGATAAAGAAGTATTAATGGTATACACTTGTTATCCTTTTAATAATATAGGATATACAAAACAAAGATTTGTGGTGTATTCAGAGATTATGGAATAAAGTAAACAAAATATTTGCTAAAAAGTAGGCAAAAGTACAATCAAGAAAGGAAGAAGTAATGCTAATGAAAATTGTAAAAAATATAGTAAAATATCTTCTGCTAATTGTTTTGATAATAGCTATAATATCAATAATATTACTTACAAATTTATCAAAAACTATATTGAATAAAAATTATATATTAGAAAATTTTGAAAAATCCAATTTTTATGCTAATATGGAAAATGAAGTAATAGAAAATTTTGAAAAATATATACTCCAATCAGGTTTAGAGGAAACTGTAATTGAAAATATAGTATCAGAACAAAAAATAGAAGAAGATGTAGAAGGTATAATAAATGCTATTTATGATGGTACAGATTATAAAATAGATACGACAACAATAGAAACAAAATTAAAAGAAAATATAAATAATTATTTAGCAGAATATAAACTTACAGAAGAAAACGAAAAGACAATATCACAATTCATAAAAACAATAGGAAATGAATATAAAATATTATTAGACTATACAGATTATACTAGCAGAATAAATCATATTTATAATAAAATAATAACTATAAAAAATGTAATTGAACCAATATTAATTACTTGCATAATTGTAATATGTATAGTATTATTAATAATAGAATATAAACAAATTTATAATATAATATCACTATTTGGAATTGCTATGTTGTCAACAGGTATATTTTATATAGTGTGTACATATATATTAAAATTAAATGTAAAAATCGAAAATATGCAAATATTAAATGATTCAATTTCAAAAGTTATTATAAATATAATACAAGGAATAGTAGATAAAATAAATTCAATGAATATATATATTATTGTAGCAGGAATATTATTTATAATTATAAGTAATATAATAAAAAGCATAAAAATGAAAAATACAGAAGATAAGGAGTAATTATGGAGGAATTAGATTTAAGGGAAGTTTTTAATATATTTTGGGAAAAGAAAGTAAAAATTATATTAATTGTAATAATATTTTCACTAATAGGAGCTTTATATTCAATAAAGCTTATAACTCCAATGTATACATCATCAACAACTATGGTTTTAGCTCAGGCTTCAGAATCGAATAATAATAACGATTCTATAACAGATACAGATATTACGTTAAATTCCAAATTAGTATCTACTTATAGTGAATTAATAAGAAGTAAAACAATAATAAGGCAAGTTTTGTCAAATTTACATATAGATGAAGATGAGCAAACAGTTAAAAAAAATGTTTCTGTAAATTCAAAATCAGACACAGCAATGATTGAAATTGCTGTAAAAGATAAAGATGCAGTAAATGCATATAAAATAGCAAACGAAATAGCAAGTGTATTTAGCAAAGAAGTTGCAAAAATTTACAATATAAATAATGTATATATAGTAGATGAAGCAGAAGTAGCAGAAGGACCTAGTAATGTAAATCATATAAAAAATATTTCAATTTTTGCTATAATAGGTATTGTCATAGCGTGTTTATATGCAATAATATCTAATATGTTAGATAATACAGTAAAGTCAGTAGAAGACTTAGAAAATATATTACAATTACCTGTATTAGCCTCTATATCATTATGTAATGTTGATAAAAAAGGAAAATTAAAAAATTCAAAAAAAGAAATAATAACATATAAAGATCCAAAATCACCAGTATCAGAAATGTTTAGAACATTACGAACTAATATACAATTTATGAATTCTGACATAGAATTAAAAACATTATTAGTAACAAGCACATTACCTAGTGAAGGAAAAAGTTGGATTACAGCAAATTTGGCTGTTACATTTGCACAAACAGGAAAAAAAGTAATAGTTGTTGATGCTGATTTGCGAAAAGGTAGACAATATGATATTTTTAATGTATCTCCTAGACCAGGATTATCAAATTATTTATCAGGCATATATGGAGAAAAAAACAGTCAAATGAACAAAATAGAAAATGTAATACAAAAAACAGAAATTGATAATTTATATGTAATACCAGCAGGTAATATACCTCCAAATCCATCTGAATTGTTAATGTCTGAAAAAATGCTAAAATTTATGAAAGAAATAAAAAAATTATGTGATATAGCTATTTTTGATGGAACTCCTAACTTATTAGTAACAGATTCAACAATATTATCAAGAATAACAGATTCAACATTAATTGTTACATCATATAATAGTACTAAATTGGAAAATGTAGATAAAGTAAAGAAAAATATTGATATTGTTAGAGGAAAAATTGCAGGAGTAACTATAAATAAAGTTCCTATTTCAAATAAAGAATATAATGAAACATATTATTATTCACCATCTAATGTTCCTGTAACGAATGTCAATAAAAGTAGTAAAAAAAAATTCAATAAAGATATAGATGAGGAAAATAAAATAACAAATAATATGAATGATGAAACAGAAAAAATGCATAGAATATCAATTATACAAAAAGAATCAGAAACAAAAAATAGCATATTTGATATTCAAAATATAGCAGAAAATATAGATAACGATAAAAAAATTATAAAAAATGAAGAAATGAATGATATAATAAGTAACGAAAATTATGAAATAGCGGAAGAAATGGAACCAAAAAAGAAAAATACGAGAACTAGAAAAACTACTAAAAAAGAAAGTAGTGAAATATTAGATAAAGAAGTTAAGAAAAGAACAACAAAAAATAAAATAAAAGAAGATATAGATGGTGAAAAAAATAAACAAGAAGAGGAATAGAAATGATTGATTTTCATACACATATAATACCTGCAATAGATGATGGGGTAAAAACAATAGATGATACTATAGAAGTAATAAAAGAAGCAAAAAAAGCTGGATTTACTGCAATAATATCTACTTCACATTATTTAGAAGGAAATTATGAAGCAAGGGAAGAACAAAGGAAAGAATATATAAAACAGATAAAATCAAAATTATATGAAAAGAACTCTGAAATTGAAATTTATTTAGGGAGCGAAATATATATATCATACAATATGTTACAATTAATAAAAGAAAAAAAAGCTTCTACAATAAATAACAGTAGATATGTATTATTTGAATTACCTAGAAATGACAATGTTATATATTTAAAACAAATAGTAAATCAGTTACTAGAAGAACAATATATCCCAATAATAGCACATCCAGAAAGATATAGTTATGTTCAAAAAAATCCTAATATGTTGTTAGAATTAATAGAAAAGGGAGTGCTAATTCAATCAAACTATGGAAGTTTCATTGGAAAGTATGGAAAACATGCTAAAAAAACTGTAAAAATATTATTAAAGCACAATATGATACATTTTTTAGGTTCAGATGTTCATAGACCAAAGGCAATATATATAAATATATCGAAGGCAATTGAAGAAATAAAAAAAATAATAGGTTCTGAAAAATTTAAACAAATAACAGAAGAAAATCCGAAGCTGGTATTAGACGATAAAACAATAAAGACAGATTTACCACAAAGAGTAAAAATTGGCTTTTGGAGAAAATAAGATTTATGGTTGAAAAATAATATAAGATTATTTTTCAACCAGATTTTTGAATTAAGAAAGGAAGAAAAATTTTATGAAAAAATACTTTGGAACTGATGGAATAAGAGGAGTTGCGAATACAGAATTATCTCCAGAGTTGGTTTATAAAGCTGCAAAAGCAGGTGCTTATGTATTATCAAAACATACCAATCATGTACCAACAATATTAATAGGTAGAGATACTAGAATTTCAGGAAATTTAATAGAAAGTGCATTAGTGTCTGGCTTTTTAAGTTATGGAGCAAATGTTAAATTATTAGGAATAATACCTACTCCAGCTGTAGCATATTTAACAAGAAAATTAAAAGCAGATGCAGGTGTAATGATTTCAGCATCTCATAATCCATATGAATTTAATGGAATTAAATTTTTTAGTAATAAAGGAATGAAAATACCAGATGAATTAGAGGAAGAAATAGAGGAGATTATGGATTCTGAAAAAATAAAAGAACTATCAGTTACAAATGAAAAAATAGGTACCTTAGAGCAAGTGGATATTCTAGAAGATGATTATGTGAATTTTTTTGAAGAGAATTTTGCTAGTGTTATTGCAAAATATAATCGTTCTAAAGATTTGGTAATTGGATTAGATGTTGCAAATGGTGCTACATATAAAGTAGCAGAGAAAATATTTAAGAAATTAGGTTTACAATATAAAATTATTAATAATAATCCAGATGGAATAAATATTAATAACAATTGCGGTTCAACACATTTAGATATGCTAAAAAAATATGTAGTAGAAAATAAACTTAGTATAGGGTTTGCTTATGATGGTGATGGAGATAGATGCTTAGCAGTTGATGAAAAAGGTAATGAAATAGATGGCGATAAAATTTTAGCAATTGTTTCTAGTTATTTAAAAGAAAATGGAAATTTAAAAAATAATACAATTGTAGCTACTGTAATGAGTAATTTAGGACTAAGTAAATTTTCTAAAGAAAATGGTTTTGAATTATCTCAAACTAAAGTAGGGGATAGATATGTTTTAGAAGAAATGCTAAAACAAGGACATAATTTTGGAGGAGAACAATCAGGACATATTATTTTATTAGATTATAATCCAACAGGAGATGGTATATTGACTTCTATAATGGTAATACAGTGTTTATTACATAGTGGAAAAAATGCATCTGATTTAGGCAATATTTTAAAATTGTATCCTCAAGTGTTAGTTAATGCTAAAGTTGATGTTAAGAAAAAATATGACTATGAAAAAGATTCTGAAATAAAAGAAGCTATTGATAATTTAGAAAAAGAATTTGCTGGCAATGGAAGAGTTCTTATAAGACCATCTGGTACTGAACCTTTGGTTAGGGTTATGATTGAAGGCGAAGATTTACAATATATTACCAAAAGAGCTAATGATATAGCTGAATTAATTGCAAAAAAATGTTCGTAAATTATTGACATTTATAACAATATAATATATAATTCTAATTGAATGAATAAAAAGTATTAATAATAAAATAATAGATAATTGGGTGGTATAAATGGAAAGTGCTTTAAATATAGCAATATGGTTTTTATTTAAAAATAGAGCAGAAGAAAGAGAACATGAAGCAGTGAATGACGATTATGAGGTATATGAAGGTATAACACATTTAAAATTACAAAAGTTGTTATATAATGCTCAAGGAGTTTTTTTTGCAATTCAAGGGGTGCCATTATTTGAAGAAAATATTGAAGCATGGCAACATGGACCAGTAATTCGAGAAGTATATGATGTTTATAAAATGTATGGAAAGAATAATATTAATATAACTTTAAATGAGGAAAATAGAAGAATTGTAGAAAGAATAGAGGCAGATACTACTGTTTCACAAATATTAAATATTGTATATGAAAATTTTGCAATTTATACAGCATGGCAATTAAGAGAATTATCACATAGGGAGAATGGTCCATGGGATAAAACAATGAAAAAAGGTGAAAAAATTATTGATAATGAATTGATAAGAGATTATTTTGAAAAAGAAGTTGTTACAGATGGCTAAAAAAATAAAGAAAAATAATTTAAAAATATCAATACCATGTACAGAATGTTTTAGACCAACTCATTTAAAATTTAACTTTTCTTTTATTACATATGAAAAAGACTTTAATGATAAAGAAAAATTACAATTATTAAAAAGAATTAGAGATTTATCTAAAGGGTCATATTTAGTTGTTGCAAATTATCCTAAAGAAATAGGATTTGAAAATATAAAAGTGGATATAAAAAAAGAAATTGATCCTAATTTTTGTGCAGGACATAGGACTTTTGATGGTAAATATACAATAATTAGATTATACCCTAATAATAATTCTGTAAAGGGAAGAATAATAGGAAAATTAATAAATAAAGTATTCTATATATTTTTTATAGATGTTAATGGAGTTTTATATGAACATTAAAAGAAACTATAAAAAAGTTTTATTAAAAAATGAGTGATAAATTTGACGCTGCTGAAAAAGTAGCAAAAAAAAATAGCGAATTGGAAAATAATTTTTCTAATTTGCTATTTTTTTCTGTACTAAATAATAATAATTTGATATAATTAGCATAGTTGAAGGGGTTGGTATAACTATGTTGAGAGCGAATA